>JBFWWY010000044.1:0-11407 GCA_050245935.1 Phycisphaerae bacterium
CTGACGAATTTCCCTTCCCCCGTAGCGTCCGTGCCTCCGTGCCGGACGATTCAAACGTAGCGTCCGTGTCTCCGTGCCGGACGTAATCTTTTGTAGCGTCCGTGCCTCCGTGCCGGACGTTTCACCCGTAGCGTCCGTGTCTCCGTGCCGGACGTTTCACCCGTAGCGTCCGTGCCTCCGTGCCGGACGTGGAATCCGGAGACGATCTCCATTGCGATTTTCGAAATTCTCCGTCGCAGAACCACAATTCAAACTCTCGTTCCGCTGGTTTCGGCCCCGCAGTTAATTGAAAATGCGTCGGCACTCCCCTCGTACTGACACCCCAACGAACTCGTGCCCAGCGACTCCACGGACTCGAGAGGTTGAGTGCGCGAATCGCGGCTCGCGCATTCATTTTCTCGTTTAACGTAGCAAGAATAAATTCTGAACCTGCAGCATGCTCGTCCGGCATCAGAATGAGCGAATGAATCGCTTCGCGAATGATCGGTGAATCGTGTTCACGCGAGTAGACGTGTCGCGCCGTAACGCGAACAAGTGGCCCGTAAAGGCTGTTCCATACCACCGCGCCGGCAATTAAACCTGTAAAAGCGATGCATCGTACGACGATTGCCTGCTGCATCGAGCTTCTTTGGTACCATAAATTCATCGCCCGTGCACCTCCCCGCGCGCCGCCAGCCCTGCCGCGAAATATTCCAGCACGAACGCGTCCAACGATTCGCCGTCCGGCACGTCGATCGGCACACCCCCTTGCGGCGTCCAGACCGCGAGACCGCCGGGCAGCGGGGCGTTTACTTCAAGGCCGCCGAACTCGTTCGTCGCAAGCGAAATCAATTTGCCGTCCGTAGCCGGCGGAGTGCCCCAGCGCTGCATCGTGGAAAACGGCAATTGCCGAATGTGCGGGTTGACCATCACGACTGGCAATTCGTTCGGAAACTTCAGGATTTCGCCGGGCAGCGCGAGATGCACTTCCGCCGCTTTCCAACCGGGATCGAGCGCCCGTGCGTCGATCAACCCCAGGAGCTGCGTGTGATTGTCCCGCAAGCGCGCCACGAGCGACCAGGGATATTTGTCGTAGTAATAGCTGCCGACAAAACAATACACCGACCCATCGTCGCGCGGCTTCGACATCGCGTACACGATCGTCGCTCCGAATTTGTCCGTCGGCAGCACATGCACATCGCGAAAATCCCGGCGGCACAGAACGAGGTGACTGATCGGCGCATCGGCCGGCACGCCGATCCCCGTCGCCGCGCGAAGGAACCACAGCGATTGCGATTGTCCCGGTCCGAGCGAAGAATACCGCTGCGAGCGCCCGACCAGCTCGGCATGCGTCAGGTTGTATTTCCTCAGACAAACATTTATCGCGGCGCGAATCAGCGGCTCGTAGTCGATCGCGAACGAATCGTCATCGACCCGCAGCGCCGCGCCGTGCCGAATCAGCTCCGGCGTCGCAACGCGCCAGCCGACGGCGCAGGCAGCGATCGCGACGAGGGCGGATACACGTAAGCTGATCGGTTTTACGGCCATGGCGATTCTTGTTCGAATTCTTCGTAGGTCGACGCGCATTGCAACAAAGAGGGCGGGCCAGCGCAACCGTGATGTCTCTGTAAGACGCTCAGAGCAACGTCACCAATACACCCGGCGGAAACAAAACAGTTTCGATGAGCCACCAGGCGCTCACATAGATCATCAGCAACAGCGCAAAAATGCCAAAGCCGCGATAGTGGTTGAACGGATTGCGACTGAGCCCGGCCGCCCAGTACGCGCCATAGCACGTCGCAAGCAGTATTGGGACGAATGTTTGGAGAACCTGCCAGATACGATCAGAACGCCAGGGCGCGTCCGGCATTCCTCGAAAAATGACATTCGGGGAGGCGTATGTGCTGTGCATAATCGGCATCAGCACGTAGGCCACCGCCAATGCGATTGGTGCCAGCGCCGCGTACACGGACCATTTCATCCGCGTCCGTCGGGCGGCGGCGGAGCCGACAATGGGAAACAACCAGACCAGAAAGATGCCGACGAGGGGAAATGCCAACAGCAACATCAGCCACGGTAACCAGACCCGCGAAAGTTCATCCAGCCACCCGTTCGTGAGAAATTGGTAAACATCATTCCAGAGTGCTTCAAGGAACTGCTTCGTACTGAGCGTGGCGGTCGTCCGCGGCTGCTTCCATTTCATGATGATCGCCGGGATTCCCACCGCCGCCGCCCGAGTTGCGATGACGACTGCAATCGCCGGAATGAGAAACAACCAGACGCGGACGAAGCGACCCGGCACTGCGCAGCGCGCGCCGGCGCGGAAAGGACGAAACAGCACCAGAAATTCGGTCGGCCCATAGCGAAGGAACATATTTGCGCCGCGCCGTTCCCACGGCAGCCGCAGCGCACCCCAGCGATAGCCGGGGCGATCAATGGCTGGAAACACTTCCCCGCATTCCGTGCACCGATCCGACACCGCACCGCGCACGCTGTGTCCGCATTCGGGACAAACCGGCCGCCACGTGCTTTGGAGCAGTCCGCGCTTCAGCCGCTTTTCAAAAAACAGGGCCGGTGCCAGCACGAGCGGAACGATCAACGCCCCGATCCAGACGATGTACGTCTCCGCGGTGTATTCGCCGGGATACGCGTGGACGTGCGAAAGAACCGCGTCCAGCACCAGATAAAGAACAAAGTAAAGCGGAAATGCCATCAACGTCGCACGGTAGAACGCGCGACAGAACGCCCGAAAGCCGGCTATGCCCGCACGCTTTTGCGTCAATCGAAAAACGAAGTAGCTCAAGATCGCGAGCATCGGAACAATCAGTAAAAAAAACCGGCGCCACGTTCTGATCACCTCGTCTAATGAGTGATAATCGTGTCCAGCGCCGATTGGATAGAGCGCGTTCGTGATTGGTGATATCGCGCGCCCAAGCGCCAAAATCAGTATTGGCAGCACCAGCAGCGCCGCGCACGCGAGGAGTAGCTGTAATCCTGCGGTCCACCCCTTATCGCGCCGATTGCGGCCGATCAGCACACCAGCGGCATCGAGCGCGTACCGACGATTCCAGTTGGTTGAAACTGACGTTGCCGATGGGTCGGCAATTGCCGGAGCATTTGACATCAGACTCTCCTACGAACCGCAGCCGCCGCCGCAACCGGCACCACAACCGGACCCGCATCCCCCGCTGTCGTGCGTACTGCATCCCCCCGCACCGCAACCGAACCATCCAGACTGACCGTTGCGACGCGTGCGAAAGGTGCCCAACGTCGCGAGCAGCACGGCGAAGAAGATCACGCCAATCACAATCAGCACGACATAGGCTGCGCTCGAATCGTGAACTTCGCCGCGCGACGCCGCACCCACCATCGTCAAACCCAGTGCCGCAAGCCCTCCCCAGGCAAGCACACGGCGCGACGGCTTGCGCACAATCCAGCAATCGCGCGCATTGACACGCAGTTGTGCGACATCGTGCTCGAAACGTGTCTTCGCATCGGGCCAGATGTCCTCCGGCGGATGCGCGCCAAAATGTTCAGCATAGCTACGCTTAGTTTTGTCGTACCAATCGTGAAATTTTCGATCTTCGGTCGCGCCGCCTTCGGTAGGATTGTGATGCAGCGGCCGCCGCAGGACCTCGGCACATAACGAATCCCAATAGGAACGGGTATAGGTGAGATGCAAGTGCCAGGCCTGATCCACCTGATCCGACGGCGTGACCGGATGCCCCGCTGCGACGGCCAGATACAAGAACCTTTTGTATTCTTCCGTGACGCGTTGCGCAAAGCTGAGGCTCCACGCATTTTCGCGAGCCAGCCGCGCAGTGAACGTCAGCCGGTGCTCGGGGTCGTCGAGCTGGAATTGCTGAAGCCGATGCCAGAGCGTCGTATTGCGTTCCACCATCGATGTCTCCGTATCTGCAGAATAGGACGACATTGTAGCCCGTGGAGTTCGATTCATTCTGTATTTTGCCGCGGAGAGTGAGCGAATCGAAGCATACCAATGCTTGCCCAGCGCGCATCAAGCGACGCACCGATAGGAAAAAGTGCCGCTCGCACACCGAACAACCAGCAGCCATCTCGAATAGAGAATCTCACAAAATCTTAGCTTAGGGCATCAGCGAACTCGTATGCTCCATGTTCTCCGCAATCGCAAGTACGACATGATCGCCACTGACAAAATCGAATCCGGCCACTTGCGCGACTTCGTGAAGTCTGATATCAGGACTGTTCTTCTCCGCTGCCATGATGACGAGCCCTTGCGGATTTGCCGCGAGCCAGGCCGGCAACTCCTGCGAATTTACCCGCTCAATGCGACCGCCGGTCAGAAACAGCAGGCTTTCGTGATGAAAGCCGACTGCCGCCTTCGGTCTTTTTCCTTCCGGATCGATGCGCGATAGCGTGCTCACAATTCTCGAGCTGAGCCACGGTTTGTCGATATTCGGCATGACCACCTGAAATAACATTCGCGACCCCACAGCACTGACTCCGAGTGCGACCAGCAGGCCCAGGACAAATTTCTGCCTGCGGACAACGTGCCATGCGCATACGAGCAATGTTGTCGTCACAATGACGGATGCGAGCAGTGCCAGCAGTACACCCGCATCGCGTTGCAGTCCGCCGCTGCGCGCAAAATATGTGGAGACACCGATGAAGAGCCCTCCGCCGACAATCAGCCATGCCAAATCACCCCAGAACGCCGACTTCGTCCCTGCCAGCGGCAATCTGCCGGCCTGACCGGCATACGCGGCCCGCGCACACAACAATGCAATGGGGGGATAGAGGGGCAGGGTGTAATGCGGTAGCTTCGACTCCAGAAGCTCACAAACAAGCCATGCGGGGACGATCCATGCGAGACAGAAAAACTCCGCCGAACGACCTCCTGCGACATATTCTCGAAGTTTCGCGAGTCCAATCGTCGATTGCGCGCTTTTGTTTTGTCGCGCAGGAAACGTGCGTCGTCCGCGAATCCCCCGCTTGTACGCGCGCATCATTCCCGGGACAACCAGTAGCGCTCCCGGCCAGAAAAGACCGAAGAGCAGCACCGCGTGATACCCCGGCGGCCCTGCGCGGCTTGCTTCCGCAGACATCGTTCGCACCCAGATTTCCCGCCACACGACTTCCCGCAATGGTGCCCAGCCCAAGGCGCTCGCGGCGAGTCCCAGCCACGGAACGATGATCGCGCAAAGTACCAATGCGCCGATCGGCCATCGCACACGTGACAAAATTCGCCAGTCTCCAGACAGAGCGCCGAGCATGAGAATCGTGAGAATGGCCACGGCCGGCGTCACTGGCCCCTTGGTCATCACGCCGAGGGCAATTGCCGTCCAGAAGCCGATCGACCATCCGAGCGTAGCTTTTTTGCTGCGCCACAAATGCCACAATGACCATTGTGCTGCAACTGTGCAGGCAAGCAGCAGTTGATCGGTTCGTGCCAGCCGCGTATCCGTCACGACCAGAAAACAGCCGGCAAGCAGCGCCGCGCCGAGCCAGCCGGTCAGCCCGCCGAACATGGCTATTCCAAGTCGCCAGGTGATCAGCACCGCGACAATCGTCGCGAGCACCGACGGCATCCGAAACATCCAGATGGCACCGGCGAACACACCCGAGCGTGTCTTGGGACTCCCCGTACGGGTCACTTCTTCGCTTGTCTCCGCCTTCAGTGCTGCCGGATACTCATATTTCGCGAGATTCCCTTGCGATAGACATCTCGCCACACCTGCCTGCAGCCAATACGCGAGCGGCGGTTTGTTCAGGCGCGGTACTCCTAGTATGTGGGGCACGACCCACGCCTGAAGATCTCCGGAAGTCGACATCTCTCGCGACGCTTCCGCATAGCGCGATTCGTCCCCATCGAGCGGCGGGAGCGACTGGATACCCGGCAAATAAAAACCAAGGCACGCGAAAACAAGCATCAGTCCGCCAAGCCAGGACCGACAGAACCGCTCCAATGCCATATCCGAGCTACCTCACGAATACTGTGTAATCCCGATTCGCGTGGTGAGCGTACTGTGCCCCGCGAGTGTGCGAACCCTTGTCCAGGAAAAATTGCTTGTGATCTTCTTGCTTGCTTATCCCGTAAAAAAATATCGCGTCAGATGGAAGAATACAGGCGCGGCAAACGTCAGTGAATCCATGCGGTCCATCACGCCGCCGTGACCGGGGATCAGCGCGCCGAAATCTTTCACGCCCATATCGCGCTTCACCGCGGACATCGTCAGATCGCCGCCGAAGCCCATCAGCGCGACGATCAGCGACAGTCCGACCGCCTGTTGAAAATCAAACGGCGTCAGCCAGTACAATCCGCCGCCGATGAAAGAAGCCGTCACAATCCCACCGATGAAACCTTCGATCGTTTTGTTCGGACTCACCGTCGGTGCGATTTTGTGCTTGCCGAGCGCCTTGCCCCACACGTACTGAAACACATCGCTGAATTGCGTCACCAGCACCAGAAACAGCAGCAACTTCACATTTTGATTCTCGTAGCCGTCGATTTCCAGCAAGAGCAACGCGGGGATATGGCTGATGAAATACACGCACGTCAGCAAGCCCCACTGAATCTTCGCGCTGCGCTCCAGAAATCGCTCGGTATCACCGGCAAGCACGATTCGGAACGGCACCAGCGTAAACGCGTATACGGGGATGAAAATTATGAACAATCCGTACCAGATGGTGTGAATCAACCAATACTGCATCGGAATCACGACGAAGAACGCCCAGAACAGCGCGCGATGATAGCCGCGCCGGGTCGGCGTCAGCGTGATGAATTCGCGATACGCAAGAAAAGAGATGATCGCGAAGAGGATGATTGTGCCGGTATGCCCCAACAACGCCGCGATGCCGAGCACCGCCGCCATAATCCACCACGAGTTCACTCGCTCGCGCAGATTTGTCAGTCCCGCAGTGGGTGCTCCTGCACGCCGCGCCTTCACCGATACGATGACGGATGCGAGCAGCAGCACTGCGACGACGCCGGTCAGAACGCTCCACAATTCACGATCCATGATCATCGATCGTGCTCCCGCAAGGCGTCGAGCGCTGCTTTCGCGCGATCCAGAAAATGCACTTTCGCTTCCTGATGTTCCAGTTGCAAGGCAGCGCCGAAATCCACACTGCCGATCAACGGCAATGCGAACACCTCCCCTTTCGGCAGTATGCGATTCATGTTTCGCAGCAGGACCGGCACGAACGGCGTCTCGGGGCGTTTCTTCGCGATGTGATACAACCCGGCCTGAAATTCGCCAGTGTCATCGCCATCACTGCGCGTCCCTTCGGGAAACAGAATCAGCGAATTGTTCGCCGCGAGCGAATGCACCATACGTTCGAGGGGATTGTTGGTGCGCGTGACGGCTTTTCGTTCGATGAGCACGCAGTTGAATACCCGCTGCGACAGCCAGCGCCGCGTCGCGCTCGCCTGCCAGTAGTCCGCTGCTCCGACCGGGCAACAGCGTGTGCGGATCGGCCCCGGCAGCGACGACCAGATCACCAATCCGTCGAGATGACTCGAATGATTGCCGTAGAAAACGCACGGCGCGTTCGGCGGCGGCGCTGCCCAGCGCGGACGACAGCCGGTGATCAGCCGCGCGAGACCCGCGACCGCGCCCGCCGCGATCATCTCTCGAGTTCCTCGACGATGCGCACGGCGCGTCTCAGCGCGGTGAGCAGCGACCCAACCGCGATAATGATCAGCGCGACGAGCAGCGAATAGGTCGAATTCCGCGCAAGTAACTCCACTGCCGCACCGAAGGTGCCGAGCGCGAGCACGAGCATGCGATGCGTTTTGGCCATCGGGCCGATGAAGTACTGTTGCGCGCCCATCGCGCCGCCGAGCAGGCGGACGTAGGCCGTCAACACCGCGAGCGCCCCCGCCGCCCAGCCGATAGCCGGTGCCCACGCGATGTCGCGCACCGCGTATCCCGCGCAGACATAAAACAGCAGATCGGCGATGCGATCGGGAAAGTCGTTAAACAATTCGCCGGAGCGCGTTTTGAAACCGCCCTCCACCGCGATCAGCCCGTCGAGCAGATTGCAGAGCCCGCGCCCCGCCACCGCGATCGGCACACAGGCAAGAAACGCGGCGGCAGCGTGCAGCTCACCCTGCCCCGCGGTGATCAGCAGCGCACTGCCGAGGCCTGCAAAAGCAATGCTGAAAAGTGAAACGGTGTTGGGGCGCACTTTCTTTTCCGCGAGAAAGCGCGCAAGCGCCTGCACCCAGACGGCGCCGCGCAGGGAGACAGGCCGCCGCTGAATTGTCGGCGACTTCCTTTCCGCAGCAACTTCCGCCGCGATCTCCTCAGCAGTCTTAATCTCCATGCCGCGCATCCTATCCGGTTTGATCCGGATTACATCTTTCGGTCTCGATTCGAATTCGCGTCGTTGATGGAGCGATGGCATCGCACAAGCCCCAAGCGCCAGCGCGGGGAGCCAGTTGCGAACGTCAACCGATTGAGGCAACCTTTTCCATGAGATTACGTCGCCGGCTCCCCGCGCTGGCGCTTGAGGCTTGTTGTCGAATCGTGTGTGCTTGGGTGCCCCATCCTTTAGCCGCGCCGGAAGTCCTGGCTGAGATAAGAAATCGCAGTCGCGGCGAAGGGTGGGGGACGGATTGGTCACGGGAAAGATCGATCCGTCCCCCACCCCGCGCCGCGTTTTTGTTTCGCTCGTTGTTCACCACCACTAGCGCGGCAACCCCGATGAATCGGGACAGGCGGGATGGGGCACCCACGCAAGTGGTTGCTTCTTGATGTTGATCGTTTAACGAGTGGCCGCGGTCGGCACGGAGGCACGACCGCTACACGTGCAGGCACGTTCGGCATGGGGACCGAACGCTACCGTTTCCACATTCACCCAATCGACTCCGCGACTTCCTCGCTCGGGGCGAAGCCGCGGCGGAGGGTGTTTTCGCTGACGGTGCGGGCGACGCAGAATTCTTTGAGGTAGTCGACGCCGCCGACGCGGGCACCGTCGCCGGAACCGCGGAGACCGCCGAAGGGTTGGCGGCCGACGTGCGAGCCGACGATCGGGCGGTTGATGTAGAGATTGCCGCAGGTGCAGTTCGCGCGGGCATAGTCGAGATTGTGCGGGCTGCGCGAGTAGACGCCGCCGGTGAGCGCGTAGTCGGTGCCGTTGAAGATATCGACAGCTTCTTCGAACGTGGCGGCGCGAATCACCGCGACGACGGGACCGAAGATTTCCTGCTGCGCGATCTGCGCGTCGGGCGCGACATCGTCGAAGATCACCGGGCCGATGTAGTAACCGCCGCTTTGTTTGAGCTCTTCGCTTGGCTGCACTTCGAGCACGCAGTTCGCTTCGCGTTTGCCGGTTTCGATCCACGCGCGGATCGAATCGTACGCTTCCTTGCTGATCACCGGAGGTACAGACGTTGTCGGTTCTTCGGCGGGGCCGAGGCGGAGCGATTTCGCCGCTTCGACGAATCGTTCCATGAAACGGTCGTGCGCTTTGTCGACGACAATCACGCGCGACGCGGCGGAGCATTTCTGACCGGCGTAGCCAAAGGCACTCGCAAGAACACCCTTGACCGCTTCATCGAGGTCGGCGTCGTCATCGACGATGATCGCGTTCTTCGCACCGAGTTCGAGCAGCACTTTCTTCGGCCCGCGCGGACCGGCAGACTCGGCCGCCGCACGATTGACCGCGAGGCCCGTCTCGCGCGAACCGGTAAAGACAACCATGTCGACGCCGGGATGACGAACGAGCGCGTCACCAATGGTTGCCCCGTCGCCGGGGAGGCAGGTGATTGCGAAATTCTCTTCGTTCGCGGCGGTGATCAAATGGGCGAAATGCGTGGCAATTATTGGGGCTTGCGATGATGGTTTGACGATGACCGCATTGCCCGTCGCAAATGATGCCGCAACCCCACTCACCATCAATGCTAGAGAAAAGTTCCACGGACTAATCACTGCGACGACGCCGCGCGGCCCGTAAAAGTGTTCATTCGTTTCACCAGGCACATCGACTTCCGTTACGAATGCCGCATCCTCCGCAACGCACCTCGCATAGAAATTGATGTAGTCAATCGCCTCCGATACTTCGCCGTCGGCGTCCTTCCACGGCTTGCCGACTTCGAGGACGAGATTCGCAACAAATTCCGGACGTTGCGCTTCGAGATCGTTCGCGAGTTGGAACAAAATCTCGCTCCGGCGGCGTGCGGGGATGACGCTCCAGCGCGCGCGCTGCGTGCGCGCCGCTTGCACTGCGTTATCCACATGCGCGATGTCCGCTGCAGAACAACGCCCTACGATTTCGTTGGGCTTTGAAGGATTGTAAGACGCAATAACATTCGGAGACTTTGTTCCCTTGCCATCAATCACGAGCGGGACTTCGCTCATATCCGCTGTTTTTCTCCGCATCTCATCAATCGCAGCTCGCACAACATCCTGCGACATCACAATTGAAAAATCAGTATCCGCGATATTCACAAAGGGCTCCCGTTGCACGCCGTTTACGAAGTAGCGCGGCGGCGCGCATTGTTGGATTTCGTCCAGCGCGACGCACGGCCAGTCCGGCTTGGGCGGCGGGTTGGCCGGGTCGTATTCGGTTTCCGGGTCTTGCAGCAGTTCGTCCGGCGATACGTCGTCGTCGCTCCCCTGCCGCAGGAACGATTCGTTCGCTGTGTTTTCGAGCAGGCGGCGAATGAGGTACGCCATGCCGGGCAGCACGTCGCCATAGGGTGTGTACACGCGGCAGCGTTCGCCGCGATCAGCTAGGGCCTGTTTAATCGGATCGCCCATCCCGAAGAGCATCTGCAACTCGAACGCCGACGGCGGTGCGCCGTGCGCATCGCGCAGCGCCATCGCGAACGCGAGACTGCGAATGTTGTGGCTCGCGAATGCGGTGCGGATGTGCTGGTGGTTTTCGGTCAGCCGCCGCGCGCAGCGTTCGTAGCACGCGTCGGATTGCCATTTCTGCATCCACACCGGACAGGGCCAATGCTCGCGTTCGGCGATCACCGTTTCAGTGTCCCAATACGCGCCCTTTACGAGGCGAATCCAGATTGGCACACCGCGCTGTTTCGCATACGCGATCATGTCTGCGACGTCGCGGTCGGCGTCGACAAGGTACGCCTGCAGCACGACGCCGAAGTGCGGGTAGTCGCGGAATTCGTCCTCCGCGAAGAGCTCCTTCACGAGTTGCAGCGTGAGGTCTTTGATCGCGTAGTGCTCCATGTCGACGTGGATATGCGCGTTGCCGGCCATGCCTGCGCGGAGGATCGGCCGCATCAGCTCTTTCGCGCGTTTCATGGCGGCGTCCGGCGCGATCGGATCGAAGCCCGGGAAGATCGACGTGATCTTGACCGAGACGGTGACCACCGGCAGCGGGAGGCCGTCGGCGGGGATGTCAATTTGCGCGATTGTGGTCCACCGCGCCGCACGCCGCGGCAGGTCTTCGATCAGGGGAACGTATTTGTCGT
>JBFWWY010000045.1:0-11373 GCA_050245935.1 Phycisphaerae bacterium
GGTTTTGGCGGCGATCATGTGATGTCGGGTTACGACGACGCGCTCGCGACGCTCGCGCTTGCAGAATATTACGTGCAGACAGGGGACTCGCGTGCCGGCGGTGCGCTGCCGGGCGCGGTCGCGCGGCTCGCGGCATCGCAACAAACGCTCGGCGGCTGGGATTACTGGCCGACGCCTGAGTCGAATCGCAATGACACGTCAATCACGGCATGGGTGGTGCAGGCGCTGCAGACGTGCGCGGCAGCGGGCGTGCAGGTACCGGCGAGCGTGCAGATTCGCGCTGCGCTGCACTTTGCACGCGCGACCGACGACGGCATTGTCTGGTACGCAGACGCAGGAGAAGGTTTTCAACTCAGCGAGAATTTTCAGCCGCAGTATCGCTACGGACCGGCGATGATCGCGTGCGGGCATCTGTCAGAGATGCTGCTCGGCTGGCGCGAATCGAGCCGCGACATTCAGCGCATGCGCGCGCGGATGATGCGGAATCCGCCGAGCGAATTCAAAGCGCGGGGGCGCGACCACTCGCAGTTGCATAGTCAGTATTACTGGTACTACGGCACGGTGGGATTTTTCCAATACGGCGGCGAAGCGTGGCAGCGGTGGAACTCGGCGCTGCGCGATGCGCTGCTGCCGTTGCAGGAGCGCGAAAAGGACAAGCGCGGCAACAAGACACATACCTTCGGAAGCTGGCCGGCGTATGGGCCGAACTGGGGGAAATGGGGGCGGCTCGGCGGGCGCGTCTATACGACAGCGATCGGCGTGCTGACGCTCGAAACATATTACCGGCATAAGCCGGCGTACTTGTTGCAGCCGAATTTCGTGCGCGCGGAAGATTGGTTGCGGTTTGTGCACGAAGCATCGGAACGGGAGCGTCGCTACGCTGTGCGCGCGTGCGAGGGATTGCGGTATGAGATTGGGGAGCCGGTATTGGTGGAACTGCTGCGCGACGAAGACGGCGCGATTGCGCGCGACGCGGCGGAGGCACTGATCGCGCTTGAGTCGCCGATGGGGCGCGGATTACTGGAAAAGCAGATGGAGACGATGCCACCGTGGGCGCAGGATCGCGCGGCGGCGATGATTCGGCGCGCGGATGAACTGTTGAAGTTGCCGCCGGTGGAAGGACGGTTGATGCGAATTGATCCGGTGCTGCGTATGGCAGTGGCGGAAATGCCGCGGGCTTACGTGGGGATGCCGCTACGGCGGGCAAATGTGCGGCAGGGGAGCGTCGGCGGCGCGAGTGAGTTTCGGGTGACGCGGCGGTATACGGATCACAAACGGGTGTTGCTGGAGTGGGTGCCTGTGGATGGCGTGGATATGCCGCGGCTGGGAGATGTTTTGGTTTCGCAATAGTTTGAGGGAACCCAGGAAGATTCTGCGTCATAAAGGAGTTTGGCATCTTCAGATGTTCCTGACGTTGTGCGGCGAGCGTGTCGCCCCTTCGGGGCTTGATGGCTTGCGGTCTCTACCCAGGGGCTTACGCCCCTGGCTAAACACTGTCATCCCTTCGGGATTCAAAAACGATTTCGCGCGATTGCAAGCGTCAATCAAGACCAGTGAATTCGGCTCTTTCTCGCTATGCGGCAGGTTGGAAGCCTGCCTCACCAAGGCTTTTGTTAGACGCTCTACGCAGAGTATTCGACGTACTTTCCGAAGTCGCGAATTCTTTACTAGCACTTTTTGTGGAGTTCGAGGATGGACTCGCGGGGGGCGATGTCGGAGAGATTGCCGAGCTTGCGACCGGCGGTGATCAGGCGGCGCGCGATCACGAGTTGCCGAACTTCGAAGCCGCAGTCTTTCGCGATGTCGCCGAGGATGAGATCGGCGGGGACATAAATTTCGCGGACACGGGCACCGCCCACGACCATCCAGCACGGTGCGCCGGGTGTCAGGACGCGCTGACATGCTTTGAGCACAGCGCGCATGTCAGCGAAGTATTTTGTGACGACCGCGGCGGTGCTCGCGAGGTTGCGGCGCTGCAGCGCTGCACAGGATTCGACGACCGCCGGGTGCGTGGCCATGATGTCGGCGTGCGCGTCGGTGTGGACGTCTGCGGCGATTTGGTCGGCAGGGGCGGATTCCGAAGGCGGATGCCACGTTTGGTACACGCGGCGGAGCGGGCGCGTGATCTTGCCGTAGTTGTGGCGAGACAGGTACGGCGGCGACGTGAGAATGCCGCCGACGGAGTTATCGGGAATATCGGTAAGTCTGCGGGCGTCGCCGGCCATCAAGCACGGCGCGGCCGCGAGCGGATTCACCAGATCTTCGCGGATCATGCGCACGACGTTGTTGAATAATGTCGGGAGCGGCGGTGCATCGCGCAGGCGGTCGCCTTTGCCGGAATGCATGCGCGCGACTGCGAGCATCAAGGCTGCGCGGTGAATCGGCTCTTCGAGCATCGCGGCGGCATCCTGCCAACTGCGGCACTTTCGCATATCGGGCAGGGGCGGGAATGACGCGGTTGCGGCGGCGTTCGTAAGAAACGCCAGCGCGGCGATGACGTCGACGCCGGTAGCGTGAACGTTGCGGCGGGCGCATTCGAGAACGAAGGTGCCGCTGCCAGAGAATGGGTCGAGCAGGCCGGTCGCAGTGTTGAGATCGAGCGGATGCGCGGTGTCGAGAAAGTGGCGCACAAGCTGCGGTGAGAATCCCTGGGTATAAGGCATCCAGCGGTGAAAGGGTTCGTGCGCGGTGTCGACAGCGGTGACCATCCGCGCGAGCGACTCGTCTTCGAGCGAGAATTTATGCCAGCGACGCTCGATGGATTCGCGGGCGTCGGTCTCTTCGATACGACCGGCGGCGAGTGCGTCGAATTTTTCGCTTCTGCGTCCCATATTGGGGGATGTTATACGAGCGATTCGGTGCGGAGCGAGCGTGCAGCGGTCGATTTTTTGGGGCGCGCGTTTCTTTCACTGGGATAGATTGGCGCGAATCAGTCTGCGAAGGTCAGGGGAATTCTTCGGCGACTTCCGCGCGTGAAGGACAGTTTTGGAAATCCGCAGCGGTTGGGTCAGCGGTGCGTTGCCGATACTATCTTCAAGAGAGTTTGATTTTCCGAAGGAATTTTCGCGATGATGCCTGCGATACAACTATTTGGCATGTCGGTGCTGGCCGGGATCGGCTTTCTGCCGGCGGCGGCGTTTGGCTGAGGCCATCCGCTTGGGATGCTCGGCTCTGTCGGTTCGATGGGGCTCATATTCGGGACGCCGGTGCTTGCTGTGATGTCGATTGCGTCGCTCGCGCTGCGGCCGCAGGGACGGATGTGGGCGTTGCTTGCGCTCGTGGTGTGTGCTGTCAATATCGCGTTGATTTTCGATCTGACGGGGCATTCACTTTTCGGCGAACAGTTCTCACTGGCGGCACGGCTGGGTAGCTGTGCGGTAAAATAGCGCGCGGCGCACGCCGCGATTGCGAATCGCGCAGTACACTTTTGCGTGATGAAATTTCTCCATTTCGACAATCGTCAATACGTTCAGTTTCCGCGGCTATCGGCGGCGCCGGGCCTGCGGCATGGATACACGACACGGCCTCAAAACGTCAGCCCGAAGCCCGGGCCGGATATGGACATTTGCGCGGAGAATCGTGCGCAAGCGGCGCGCGATTTCGGCTTTTCGCCGGCGGCGCTGTGCTACACGCGGCAGATTCACAAGCCGAATCTCGCGGTGATCGAGGAAGGTTCGTCGCGGGGGGTGTATGAGGGGGTTGATGGGCTGATCACGCGCGCGGCGGGCGTGCCGCTGATGACGTTTTCGGCGGATTGTCCGCTGATACTTGTTTATGACCCGGCGCGGCGCGTGCTGGGGATGGTGCATTCGAGCTGGCGGTGCACGGTCGCGCTGGCGACCAGCAAGCTTGTGGACCGGATGCGGTCGGAGTTTGGCGTGGCCAGCGAGCTGTTGCTGGCGGGGATCGGGCCGTCGGCGGGGCCGGAAAATTATGAGGTCGGCGAAGAAGTCGTGGAAGCGGCGGGTGCGTTGCCTGAGCGCGATGCGCATTTTGTTCGACGCGAAGGGAAGATTTTTTTTGATCTGTGGAGCGCGAACCGAGCGCTGTTGATGTCGGCGGGGGTGCCGGAAGAAAATATTGAGACGGCGGAAATCTGCACGATGGACCGGACGGATTTGTTTTATTCGTACCGGCGCGAAGGGGCGGGGTGCGGGCATTTCGGTTTGCTGGCGGGGATTGTTGACGCGTAGCAAAAGGTGACGTACTGGTGAAATGTGCGTCCGGGCCCCTCGCTTGGCGCGAGGGGTTCGGATTCGAGCCCTCGCACTAGGGGCGGGGTGCCGGCAGACTCTTAATCAAGTGATCTCTGTCTGTTTGGTTGTTGATCCGCGCGTTGATTGAGCCGGGCGCTGGCGCTTGCGGCTTGGTGGCTCGTTGGGAACTTCGGTCTCCCGGGATGCATTGCTCGGCGGGAGCCTCGGTCTCCCGGATGGGGGCGCTTTTCAGGAGCGCGGGAATCGCGACAATGCGGCGGATGTCGAAGACTTTGCCGTTGTTGTTTGACGAGCTTGATCCGCATGCGATGGGTACCGCAGGGCCGACGTCGGGAGACGGCTGGGCACGCGGGGTTCGCGCGATTGTGCTGATCTTTCTTGCGACGCGGCTTGTGGCATGGACCGGCAGCTATTTCGGCGCGTACATGGCGGTGCGCGTACGGCACAATCTCGAGCCGGAGTTTCAGCATCGGCAGGTGGAGCGGCTGGCGGCGTTTGATGCCGCCAACTCGCCGGAGCGGCGCGACGTCGAGCAGCATCTGCTGAATTTCGCGCCGTTGTGCATGTGGGACGGGCAGCATTACAAGTCGATCGTGGACGGCGGCTATGACTACAAGACGCCGCCGACCGAGAATGCGACGCGTAAACAGCTCGAGCAGAACATCGCGTTTTTTCCGCTCTATCCGATGCTTGTGAAGCCGGTCGCAGCGGTGACGCGCAATACGAATTTTTCGCTCATTTTCATCTCGAATCTCGCGGCGCTGACGGCGGCGATCGTGCTGTTTTTGTGGGCGCGATGGCGCGTGGATCAACGCGTGGCGCTGTTCACGGTCGCGGTCGCGCTGTGTTTGCCGCAGGCGTGTTACTACAGTTTTGCGTACGCCGAGAGTCTGACGCTGCTGACGACGGTGAGCACATTTTTTCTGCTGGAGCGGCGGCGGTACTGGTGGGCGGCGATTTTTTGTGCGCTCGCGACCGCGACACGGCCGACGGCGGCGTCGCTGGCGGCGGTGGTGGGGCTCTACATCTGGTGGAACAGTACGGCGGAAACGAAGTCGCGGCGGGCGCTGAAGGCGCTACCGTATATGGTCGTCGGCGCGTTGGGGCTGGCGGCTTACGCGCTGTTTCTGTGGGCCGCGTATGGCGATCCGCGCGTGTATCTGGCCAATTTTCGCGCGGGGTGGGTGCCTGATTCGGCGCGGGCAAGCTGGTTTGAGTATCTGACGCTGGCGCGCGTGTGGGATCAGTTCAAATATTTCGGACGGGCGTTCGCAGCGCCGCCGGTGTCGTTCATCTGGCTGCTGAATCCGTTTGCGTGGAACATGGTGACGAATTTCGCGATTCTGTTTTTGTCTCTGGCGGGGATAGCGCGTGTGCCGCGGTCGTTTCGACCGCTGTTGTGGCTGGGGCCGCTGATTTTTGTACAGGCGTATCTGGCGTCGGGCGGCGCAACATTCGGCGTGGAGCCGATTTCACGATATATGGCGGTGAGCGTGGGGGCGTTTGTCGTGCTGGCGGCGTGGATGGTCCGCGAGTGGCGCGAAGGTTGGCGGATTGCGCTGATCGCGGCGATGCTAGTGCTGCAGTTTGCGTGGGCGTTCCGATTTTCGTTCGGGGAGTGGTCGTCGTAAGAGTGGGCGCGTCGGTTGCGGTTTGTCAGTCGCCCACCCTGCGCCGCGATTGCGGTTTCGTGGAGAGTTGACGTTTATTGGCGCGGCTAAGGGTGGGGCACCCGCGCCCGTCTGCTCCGTCGGACTCGGGGGTCCGACGCTACATCGTTTCAGTGGGCTGGTACGTCCCGGTGTGCTTGCCGATGATTGCGAATGCGGTTTCAATGCGTCACGATTGTGCCTGATGGATTTCGCGCCGCTTTTCCGTGGATACGAGGGTTAAATATGGCTGCCGGTAGCAATCTCAGCCGTTCGCATTTTTCATTTCGTTCGCTTTTGCTGCGACCTTGCGGCCACAGTTCTTTTGCAGATTTTGCCGGGCTGCGGGTGAATCGGCCACTCGCATGGCGCGAGGGGTTCGGATGGGGGCGTTTGCCGGCGTGCGGAAGAATTGAGTGGGCGCGCTGTACACGTGCTCGCGCTGTTCGCGCGGTGGCGGCGGCTTGTGCGATCGCAGGGGTTGGTGCGCTGGTCGGCTGCTCGGGCAGCAGCTTCGGCAGCGATCTGGCGGTGCGGCCGGCACCGAAGCTGATTCGCGATACGGATGGCAAGACGATGTCGTTTCCGCGCGACGGGAAGTTCACGATTCGTTTGCCGCAGTCGAGCAAGCAGGCCGGGCTGAGCGGCACCGTGGACGCCGATGCGATCGTGGAAGTCGGCGGCAAGGCGAGCGCACGTGCGGAAGTGAAAAATGGCGGCTCCGGCAACGGGACTGTGCAACTTGGGCATTTGCTCAAAAATGATACGAACCGTCAGATTGATCTCGAGATTCGTACCGCGTTTCATTTCGAGTTCGACGTTTCGTGCGATCCGGATGAGAAACTGCCCGGGGCGTCGGTCGGCGTGCGACTGTATGTGC
This sequence comes from Phycisphaerae bacterium, assembly GCA_050245935.1. Taxonomy (GTDB): domain Bacteria; phylum Planctomycetota; class Phycisphaerae; order UBA1845; family Fen-1342; genus JALHOX01. Next base: position 6,747 of record JBFWWY010000045.1, read on the forward strand.
GCGATCAGCGCAACCGTTTGCTGCGCGAGTTTGATCTGGTGCAGCACTCGACGGAGCAGGGATCGGTACGACGAGCATCGGATGAAGTCATCGAATTCAACACGACGCTGGGGCCGGACGATGCGATTGCGGTGTTTGTCGCGGGGCAGGCAGCGGTGGAAACGCTCGAAGGGCGCTCGGCAACAGCGACCCTGAATATCGACGGCATGACGATGGACATCACCACCAATCCGGCACCGGCTGTGCAGCGGGCGGCGGATGTCTCCAACTGACGCGCCGGCGTCCGCGATCAAGAAAATCGAGTCGTTGCGCGCGGAACTGCGCCGCCACGACTTTCTTTATTTTGTTCAGCACAATCCTGAAATCAGCGACGAGCAATACGACCGGCTCATGGCCGAGTTGCGCGCACTCGAAGAAAAGTATCCCGCACTTGTCACGCCGGACTCGCCGACGCAGCGTGTCGGCGAGCAGCCGCAGGAAGGTTTCGTGCATGTGCGGCACACGATCCCGATGCGGTCGATCGACAACACGTATAACGAAGCGGATCTGCGGAAGTTTGATAAGCGCGTGCGCGACGCGCTGGAAGACGAGGCATTCGGTTATGTGGTCGAACCGAAGATTGACGGCGTTGCGGTTTCGTTGCGCTACGAGGACGGCTTGCTGGTGACAGCGGCGACGCGCGGCGACGGCGAAGTCGGCGACGACATCACCGCGAATGCGCGTACTTTGCGGTCGATTCCGCTGCGGCTGCAGGGGGATGACGTTCCCGGCGTGCTTGAGATCCGCGGGGAGATTTTCTGGCCGCGCCCCGCATTCGACGCAACAAACGCAGCGCGGGAAGCGGCGGGTGAGCCGGCGTTCGCGAATCCACGGAACGCGACGGCGGGTACGCTCAAGCAGCTAGATCCGCGCATTACAGCAATCCGGGGATTGGAGTTCACGGCACACGGCTACGGCGTCGTCGAGACGTTTCCGAAAGATATGGACCGATACAGCGAATTCGTTGCCGCAGCGCGATCGTGGGGATTGCCGGTGAATCCTTTTGTACAGCGCCGCGAGGATATCGATGCGGTGCTGGCGTTTGTGAACAACTGGAGCGAGAAACGGCACGAACAGGTGTATGACACGGACGGTGTCGTCGTGAAAGTCGACGAGCGATCCGCGCGCGAGGCGCTGGGATATACGAGCAAAGCGCCACGGTGGTGCATCGCTTACAAATATGCCGCGGAGCAGGCGCAGACGACGCTGAACGCGGTGACGTTTCAGGTCGGGAAGCTCGGGACGATCACGCCGGTAGCGGAACTGGAGCCGGTGCTGCTGGCGGGAACGACAGTAAAACGCGCGACGCTGCATAATTTCGATCAGGTCGCGCGACTCGATCTGCACATCGGCGACCGCGTCACGATTGAGAAGGCAGGCGAAGTGATCCCGCAGGTCGTCGCGGTGGATGCCGGCAAGCGGAAGAAAGGGGCGGAGGTCGTCGCACCGCCGACGGAATGTCCGGCATGTGGGACGCCGCCGGTGCGCGAAGAGGATGAAGTGTATCTGCGCTGCCCGAATCCGGAATGCCCGGCGCAGGTCGTGGAACGGATTCGCTATTTCTGTGCGCGCGATCAGATGGATATCGACGGCGCGGGGGCGGTGTTTGTCGAGACGGTTGTGTCAAAGGGGCTGGTGAAGAATGTCGCCGACATTTTCGGCCTCGTGGAGAAGCGCGACGAATTGCTTCAGTTGGAGCGGATGGGCGAAAAGAGCGTGGACAATCTGCTTGCGGGAATCGAGGCGGCGCGCACGCGACCGCTCGCGCGGCTGCTCGGCTCGCTGACGATTCCGCTGGTGGGCGCGAGCACGGCGGAGCTGATCACGGAACGGTACCCGACGATTGCTGAAATTCAGGCGGCGTCGGCGGAGGACATGCAGGAAATCGACGGCATCGGGCCGGAAGTGGCGGCGTCGCTGCGAAACTGGCTGGACAGCGATTTCGGGAGCGCGACGATCGAAGCGCTGCGGGCGCGCGGCGTGAATCTCTCGCAGCCGCAATCGGATGAGGGCGGTGAAAAAATCCTGCGCGGCAAAACGCTGGTGGTGACCGGCACACTGGCGCGATACAAGCGCAGCGAGATCGAAGCGATGATCAAAAAGCTTGGCGGGAAGGCGACCGGCAGCGTCAGCAAAAAGACGGATTATCTTGTTGCCGGAGAGAACGCAGGCAGCAAGCTGGAGAAAGCGCAGAAGCTCAAAGTGCCGGTGCTGAGTGAGGAGGAGTTTCTGGAAATGGTGGGGGAGTGAGGCATGTAGGATTGGAGGATTGGAGGATTTGGAGAGAAAGCGATTCGAAACAGGCGGGCACGGGCATCAAGGACCGTGGGGGTAAAATCGGGCCCAGCAATTGGGGGCTTCTTCGATTTCGGCAACGTGGATTCTGGCGGAATCGCCGATTTTATCCTGCATCTGTTTGGCGATCAGCGCGATCACGTTTTCGGCGGAGGGGTTGATGACGCTGAATTCTGGATGATCGTTCAGATTTGTGTCGTGGAGCGGGCGCAGCACGGCATCGAGTGCGGGCTTGGCGACCGTGAAATCGACGAGCATGCCCGTTGCGTCGATCGTGTCACCCCGAAAGGTAATACGCACCTGCCAGTTGTGCCCGTGGAGCGGTTCCAATTGACCGTCGGGCATTCGCAGTTGGTGTGCGGCGGCAAACCAGCCGCGAATCTCAACTTCAAACATCGTCCACTCCTTACCTGCGTCCGTATTGCCGAAAAACTTATCCGCACAACCGGATATCGGCCATCGGGAAAAACGGCAAATTTTCTGGCGCGCCGGGGGCGAGCCTGATCCTGATCTTCTGGTATGATCGAACGTGCTCCCCGTTTGGATCGGACCGATGGAGCGGGCCGACGGCAAGGAATGATTCCGATGCGCGCATGCTTTACCAGCGACCTGCATGGTAATGAACATCTCTACGAACAACTCGACAAGTTGGTCGCAGATCGGCGTCCGGACCTGCTGATTCTTGGCGGCGATCTGTGCCCGGACGCGGACGACGACGATCCCGTCGGCACGCAGGTTGCTTATTTCGAAGAGATTCTCCATCCGCGCATGTTGCGCTGGCTGGAACGTTCGTCCGCGCTGCGCGTCGCGCTGATTGCCGGAAATCACGAATGGCTCTGCACGGCGCACGCGATGCAGGACAGCGCATCAAACCCCCGCATTCTTTTCCCGACGCTCGACATGATCGATTGCGATGCCTTTGCCATCGCCGGCTATTCCAACACGCCGCCGACGCCGTATCACGTGAAGGATTTTGAGCGGCTCGATTCCGCGGACGATCACGCGAACGGCGAAGAGGCGTATTTCTGGGATGATGAGGAGCGCGTGGTGATGCGAATCGCCGCGAAGGACTATTTTGCGGCGCGGCCGACAATTGCCGAAGATCTGGCGGGATTGCGGCCGCCGCGGAAGCCGTGGTTATTCGTCTGTCATGCGCCGCCGCTCAATTCGGCGCTGGATCGTTTGCCGCATGTGCCCCATCCTGTCGGTTCCCGGTCGGTACGCGCATGCATCGAGGCGACGCGGCCGGCGGTTACGCTTCACGGACATATTCATGAGTCGCCGCAGGTGACGGGGCGATTTCTCGATCAGGTGCGACAGACGCTGTGCATCAATCCTGGGCAGAACGACGTCGAATTGCACGCGGTGCTGTTTGACGTGGAACGTCCCGGGCAGCGGCTGCGGCATACGGTGTTTGGATGAGCGGTGTGACGAGCGCGCGGGCCATGCTCGGCGAAGTGCCGGTCGCGCTCATCGGCCTGCGGGGCGCGGGGAAGAGCGCGGTCGGGCGCGCGCTCGCGGCGGTGCTCCACTGGGACTTTGTCGATACCGACGAGCGCGTGGAACAGCGCGCTGGAAAGTCGATCGCTGCGATTTTCGCGGAGAATGGCGAAGCGTACTTTCGCGAACTCGAATCCGCAGTTTTGCGCGACGTGCTGACGCCACGCCGACCATGCGTGTTGTCCTTGGGCGGCGGGGCGATTTTGCGCGAAGAAAATCGCGATCTCCTGCAGGCCACTTGCCGGGTCGTGTTGCTCACGGCACCGGCGCAAGTGCTCGCGGCGCGGATTGCTGCCGATGGCGCGACGGCGGCGCAGCGACCGGCCCTGACATCGTGTGATTCGCTCGTCGAGGAGCTTCAAACACTTTGGCGGCGGCGCGAACAGCACTATCATGCGGTCGCACACTTGCAATGCAACACGGAAGGTCGAACTGTGGCGGAGATCGTTGCAGAGATTATGGACGCGCTGACTAACACAAGATCGGACGCATCACGCTGAATCTCGCGCTGTTTGTACCAGAGCTATTCGTTTACGCGCTGGGGCTTGCCGTCGGCAGCTTCCTGAACGTGGTGATCTATCGCATGCCGCTGGGCATCTCGATTGCGCGACCACTGTGGTCGTTTTGTCCGCAATGCAAGTGTGAGATCCGCTGGTATGACAACTTGCCCGTGGTGAGTTGGCTGTTGCTGCGCGGGCGGTGCCGGGCATGCAAATGTGCGATTTCCGCGCAATATCCGGTAGTGGAAGCGCTCACGGGTGCCGTCTTTGTTGCGATTTTTCATCTCTTGTTT
>JBFWWY010000046.1:0-11300 GCA_050245935.1 Phycisphaerae bacterium
CCTCATTTCATAGCAGAGCGGTGTCGCAGAAGTGATCCAACATGCCCTCAAGGTCGACTTCTGGGATGTGGAAGAAATGGCAAACAAAATTGTCGCGGTCCTGCGGCATCCGCCGTTACAGGCGACGCTGCGCAATCACGGCGGCATCGAGGTGCGACGGTTCAGTTGGACCGACGCCGCGGAATGTTGTTTGCAGTCGTATCGAAAAGCTATCTCGGGAACCTGATCCGTTCTATGCCTTCAATTTGCTTTTATTTCCAGGTCCATCAGCCGGAACGCCTGCGTCGCTACAGCGTATTCGACTCCAGTCACGACTTTTTTGACGACGCGGAAAATCAGCGGATTTTGCGAAAGGTTGCCCACAAGTGCTACCTCCCCGCAAATGACCTCATGCTTGAACTCGTGAAACGCCACAACGGAAAATTTCGTTGTGCTTTCAGCGTGACCGGCGTTGTGCTGGATCAATTTCGACAGTTCCATCCCAGTGTCGTGGATTCCTTCCGCGCGCTGGCCGACTCCGGCGGCGTCGAGTTCCTCAACGAAACGTATTTTCATTCCCTCTGCTTTCTGTATTCGCGCGAGGAGTGGCGCGAACAGGTAGAGATGCATCAGAAGGCCATGATCCGCGAACTCGGCGTCACGCCCCGTACCTTCCGGAACACGGAACTGATCTACGGAAACGAAGTCGCGATTGCGGCAGCGGAACTCGGCCGCGAGGTCGTCCTGTGCGACGGTCCGCCGGCAACGCTGACACCCTACGATTCAACACAGATCTTTACCCCGCCGGACCTGCCCGGCATTCGTTTGCTGATCAAAAACGCCGGCTTGTCGGATGATATTGCATTTCGCTTCAGCGACCGCAACTGGCCCGGCTGGCCGCTGACCGCCGACCGCTTCGCAAAATGGGCCTACGAAGCCGCCGGCGAAACCGGCGTCATCAATTTGTTTATTGATTATGAAACCTTCGGCGAGCACCAGTGGGCGGAAACCGGAATCTTCGAGTTCCTTGAGTGGCTGCCCACCGAATGGCTGAAATTAAAAGGTGCGAAGTTTGAAACGCCGATCGAAGCCGCCACAAGTCGCGTGCCGATCGCCGAATACGACCTGCCGCACATGACTTCCTGGGCCGACACCGATCGCGACCTCTCCGCCTGGCTTGGCAATCCCATGCAGGCCAATGCCCTTCATGAACTTTACGCGCTGGAGCCGGTCGTGAAGAAGCAAGGCGATCCTGAACTGTTGAAAATCTGGCGAAAACTGCAGGTTTCCGACCATTTCTACTACATGTCGACAAAGTCGCACACCGACGGAATCGTGCACCATTACTTCAATCCGCACGACTCGCCGTACGACGCGTTCATCAACTTCATGAACGTGCTCGACCAGTTCCGCAACATGCTGAAATAGCCGGCGTATTGTAAGACCGGATCTGCCACGTTTCGTTGCGGTTGCTTTTTGGGAAGCACGATACTACGAATTCCCCTCCAGCGTCGGAAACTCTCTTAAAAACAACGAATTCGACTCCAACAAATCCGGCAGTAACGCGATCTCATCGCGGCTGCACCACCGCAGCGCCTGCACCTCCGCCGGATTCGCACACAATTCACAATGCTCCAGCTTCGCGAGCCACCAGTGCAATCGCAATGTCGCACTCGGCGCCGATGTCCACAACTTGCGCACCGGCGTCACAACTCCGCCTACCTCTTCGCGAAATTCGCGTACCACCGCTTGCTCGTGCGTTTCGCCTTCTTCGATCCCCCCGCCGACAAAGCACCACGACCCCGGCGCGAGGATGCCCAGCGCCCGCTGAATCATCAGGAATCGGCGTTCGCGCATTACGACAACAACACCGCCCTCGCGCAAACTCAAAGCTGACCCACTTTCAAGTCCAAAAGAGTTCTTTCACACATCATCGCAAACACTTATCCCACAAAGTGAGGGACCGGCTCTCAGCCGGTCCGTCCGCATCATCGTAGTCCTCAAGCGGCCCGTTCGCCTGAATGTGGGGGAGCGGTTCTCAACCGGTCAATTCTGAATGTGGAGGACCGGTTCTCAACCGGTCAATCCTGAATGTGGGGGACCGGTTCTCAACCGGTCAATCCTGAATGCGGGGGACCGGTTCTCAACCGGTCAATCCTGAATGTGGGGGGACCAGTTCTCAACCGGTCAATCCTGAATGTGGGGGACCGGTTCAACCGGTCAATCCCAAGCATCACACCGGTCGATGATCGCACCATTCCTCGTTACGATCCCGCAAACATGACGCGTCGAACGATCAGCATTGCTTTGTGCATTCTCCCCGGCCTCATCCTATTCCCGGTCTGGCTCAATTTCGGCCTCGGCGCGAGCGAAGACGACATCCTCTACTATCTGCCCAGCCGCGCCTACCTGCAGGCGTGTTTCAATGCCGGCGAATGGCCGCTCTTCAACCATTGGAACGGCCTCGGCCGTCCGTTCCTCGCCGATCCGCAGAACGCAACCTTTTATCCATTCACGTGGCTTTTCTACGTGCTGCCGCTCAAATTCGCCTATCCCGCGCACCTTTGGGCGCACTTCGCGATCGCCGCGATCGGCACGTACCGCCTCGCACGCAGTATGCACCTTCACCGCGTCGCCGCCATCTTCGCCGCCATCACCTTCGCGTTCGGCGGTTTCATGATTTCGCACCGTGTGCATTTTGCAATGCAGGCCTCCGCCGCCTGGCTGCCGTGGATTATCTGGCAACAGGATCGGCTGCTGCGAATGCTGAATCGGCGTATAGCGAGCGGCAAAAATGCCGTTGATAAGACTGCTTCATCAGGCAATATCGCATCGAAACCGCTTAATTACGTAAAACTCTTTCAAGCAACGACATTCCTCGTCATTCTCATCGCGCTGCAGTGTTTCGCAGGTCATTTTCAGATGGTGCTGCTCACGTTCTTCGCGTGCACAATGCTGTTTGTATTCCACCGATGCACGGCCCACCAGCCAGCGAAGGGTCCAGACGACGCAAAACATTCGCCCATCTCTCGGCCCGCGAACGCTTTCCCCGCGGTGATCATGATCGCCGCCTGGCTATTCGCCGCCGCCTTGTTCACCGTCCAATGGCTCCCCACCGCCAAATACGCGCGCATCTGCGAACGCGCCGACTGGAGTTACTGGGAGTTCACGCAGAATAGTTACGAACTGCCGTCTTTGCTGACTTTTCTCAACCCGTTCATCTTCGGCAACCGCGTGCCCAACGCGACCGCTGGCCCATATTGGGGCCCATCGCATCAATGCGAACAATTGTCGTTCATCGGCATCGTCGCGTTGCTGCTGGCATTGCCCGCGCTCCGCAGCGATTTTCGCGCAAAACCGCAGCGAAGGCGCTGGTTCGCGCTGCTCGTCGCATCCGCGCTGCTCGCACTCGGCCGCTATGGGCCGCTTTGCCCGTTGCTCTGGCTGCTGCCCGGCAGCGAGGCGTTTCGCGGCCCCGCACGCGCGCTGCTGCTGATTCACCTCGCGCTCGCGATTCTCGCGGCGACCGTGATCGACGATCTCGCGCGACCGTTGTCGCCAACCCGCGCACGCATGCGCGCTGCCCTGCTCGGCATTCGCAAGCGCTGGCCGCTTGTCGCTGGAATTTTCATTTTTGCGCCCTATGCACTTGCGTGGGCCACGGTGCCGTGGCTATCAGCTTCGTCTCGCGCCGCCGCGCTGCAATCGCTGCTTGCACTCAACTGGTCCCATTTCCTTATTCCGGCGGCTGTCGCGCTCGCGCTGATCGTTCTCGGGTTTGTCGCGAGACGTTGGCAAGCGCCGCGCCTACTTTGGTTACTTCCCCTCGCTGCCATTTTCGAGTTGACGCTTCCCGGCTGGAACATCGACGTCCCGCGCGTGCGGATGGACTTTGCGCGTGCGACGCGCCCCGATCCCGATAACCAATGGCTCGGCTTTGCAACGCAGGACGATCGTCGTCTGTGGACAGTGACCCGCAAACAGGGAAACACGCCAGGCGAGTATCTGCAATCACTGGCAAAATGTGTGGCGCGCACCAACATGCTGGAGCCGAAAGAGATTCTCACGGATTATGGCCCGCTGCAGCCGAAAAACTTCGTCGCGGCGCTGCAGATGGAACCGTGGGGTGAAGCAAGCAATCCGGATGCATTGCTTGCAGATACCGCATGGATGCGCGCTGCGCGCGTCGGCTGGATTCTCGTCTGCGATGAAGAATTGCCCGCACCGCCGAATTGTGCGCTTGTTACCGCGACACCCGGAGGCTTCCGGCTGTACGTGAACGACGATTGCGCGCCGCCGGTCGGGTTTGCGGATGCCAGTGCCGCTGCCGCCCAGATAAGCTGGCATTCCAACAGCGAAGCGGAGATTCAGTTTTATCGCGAGAAGCCGCGCGACGGTGACAATACAAGACCAACGCTCGCAGTCTCGCTCATCGATATCCCCGGCTGGTCGGCCTCGTTCGAAGGCGCACCGTTGCCGGTTCACACTTTCAACGAGGTATTCATCGGAGTTGCTGCGCCCGCCGCCGAAAGCGGCACGATCGAACTGCACTATCGCGCACCCGGCTTTCGCACCGGCGCGATCATTTCCGTCATCGCATTCGTCTGCAGTCTTGTGATGCTCACATCGACGTGGTGGGTGCGGCTGTTACCGCGACGGGCCAGCGCAGCATGACGTGGTAACCGGCAGCGTGATCCGGTTCGATTTTCATCAGCGCATCAAAGCGCTTTACGATTAATCCGCAGATTCTTGTTTCGACATCCAGCTTTTGCTTCAATTCCGACGTTAACTGCGCTGGATTCACGCAATATGCCGCGCGTGCGTGGAGCTTGTCGCTGTCTGCCGACACATTTCTCGAATCGCTCAACTCGATTCTGACTTCTTCGCCTTCCGAAGCCGCGTGCAAACGCATGCTGCCGCCGCCGTCGTGCAGCGCCGTCCGCGCATCGCGAATCAAAATGAGCAAGAGCTGCGAAAAGAGCACAGGATCGGCGGAAATCATTGCATCTTCAGCAATTTCGGACGCAAGTCGGATCCGGTCCTTTTCCAGCGGCCTCGCGAGAATCGCAAGTGCCTCGTCCAACGCGTCCTGAACACCGACGGCTTTTGTTTCCGGACTGCGATCCTTTGCAAAATCCGCGAATCGCCGCACCAGATCGACGGCGCGCTGGCCTTGTCGCAGCGCGATCTCCAGCGCCTTCGCGAGATCCTTTTGCTGCCCTGTCTGCAGCGCAAAGTCTGCGAACGTCATCAACGGCGTCAGAACATTATTCACTTCATGCGCGAGCAGCGCCGCGCCATCGCCGGCGATTGATTTTCGCTCCAGTGCGAAGAGTTCATCTTGCGTAAACTCCTGCATCGGGATGCGCACATCAGCGGATTCCGGCATTTCAGTACACCCCTTCCGCACGTTGCGGACGTTGCATCAATTCGCTGATCGCATCGAGCGGCGCGACGTTTTCGAACAACACGCGCGAAACTGCTTCGGTAATCGGCAGCTCGATCTTCTTCTTTCTCGCTAGCTCAAGAACCGCCTGCGTCGTGGGAATCCCCTCAATCACGCCGTGGCTGCTGTCCACAATCGCTTCGATCGACTCGCCTTGCCCGATCCGCTGCCCGGCAGTCCGATTGCGTCCGTGCGGCGACACGCACGTGGTGATCAGATCGCCGACGCCGGCAAGACCGTAAAACGTCTCCGGCTTTCCGCCGAGCGCGAGACCGAGCCGCGCCAACTCCACCAGACCGCGCGTGATCAGCGCGGCCTTTGCGTTATCGCCGGCCCGCAATCCATCGAGAATTCCCGCCGCGATCGCGATAACGTTCTTCAATGCGCCGGACAATTCCACGCCGAGCACGTCATCATTGGTGTAGACACGAAACCACGTGGTGCTCATCACTTCCTGCAGCACTTCAGCGACCGCGACATTCTCGCAGGCCACAACGACCGTCGCGGGCAAACACTTCGCGAGCTCCGCCGCGATGCTCGGACCGGACAACACCGCGATCGGGGCGCTCTCGGAAAACTCCCGCAGCAACTCGCTCGGCAGCTTGCCCGTCTTGATTTCAACGCCTTTGACCACGCTGCAGATCGGCGCGTTGTCCGGCAATTCTTTTCGCAGCGGCTCGAAGCTTTTCCGCAGAAACTGACTTGGGACTGCGGCGATCACCAACTCCGTATTTCGAAGTGCCGCACGCGCATTGTCCGTTGGCACAACATTCGGAGACAGCCGCACACCTTTGAGATACTTTTTGTTCTCGCGATCGGTGACGAGTTGCTGCACGCGTTTGGAATTTCGCGCCAGCATCGCGACGCGGACCCCGTTGCTCGCAAGGATCTGCGCAACGACGGTGCCCATGGCGCCGGTTCCGATGACTGTGGCTTTAGAATAAGTCACGATGAAGAAAGGTTAGGGGTTGAGAGTTCAGGGTTGAGGCAATTTACGTTGCGCGCCGCGCGTCGAGCCGATCGCAACGCGACGCACAAAGCGGCGAGAAGCGTGGCATGTGGGGGACCGGCTCTCAGCCGGTCGCAATTCTCATCAATTGTTCGAAACAGGCACACTACTTTACTGCCGCCAATGCGTTTTCCAGGTCCGCGATCAGATCGTCGCAATCTTCGATGCCGACGCTCAGCCGCACGAGCCCGTCTACCACGCCGATGCGTTCGCGCGTCTCACGCGGAATCGACGCATGGGTCATGATTGCCGGATGATTCACAAGGGATTCTACGCCGCCGAGGCTCTCGGCGCACGAAAAGAGCTTCGTCGCGGACATGAATGACTTGGCGGCGTCGAGGCCGCCTTTCAACACGACCGTGACTATGCCGCCGAAGCCGCACATTTGTTTCTTTGCCAGTTCGTGATCGGGATGATCGGGCAAGCCGGGATAGATGACGCGCTCGAATTTGCTCTGCTCCGTCGCCCACTGCGCGATGCGCTGCGCGTTGCGGTTGTGCGCTTCCATGCGCGCGAACAGCGTCTTGACGCCGCGATGTGTCAGAAAACAATCGAACGGCCCCGACACGCCCCCGGCCGCATTCTGATAGAAGCGAATCGGCGCCATCGTCGCTTTTTTCTTTGCGACGACCATGCCGCCGACAACATCCGAATGTCCACCGAGATACTTTGTCGTGCTGTGCAATATCAGATCCGCACCGAGCGACAGCGGTGTCTGCAATGCGGGAGATGCGAATGTGTTGTCGACGCACAGCAGCGCGCCGCTGTGCCCGTCGATCGTTGCAGGCGCTTTGCCCTTGCCGCGAATCGCGTCGGCGATAGCGCGGATGTCGAGAATGTGCAGCATCGGGTTCGTCGGCGATTCCAGCCAGACCAGCCGGGTCGTGTCGTCCATCAGTTTGGCAAATGCCTGCGGGGACTTGTCGTCGGTATACCGCGGCACAAGCCCCCACGGCTTGAAGACTTTATCCAGCAAGCGAAATGTGCCGCCGTACATGTCCGCGAACGCGACGACAGAATCACCCGGTCGCAACAACGCCCCAAAAATCGCGTTTGTGCCGGCGAGTCCGGAGGCGAAGGAAGCTGCCTCTTCACCGCCCTCGAGCGACGCGAGGCACGCTTCCAGTCCGTCGCGGGTGGGGTTGTGCGAGCGGGAGTATTCGTAGCCCTTGTGGTCTCCGGGCGCGGCTTGCGTGTACGTGCTGGTCGCGTAGATCGGCGGGACCGTTGCGCCGGTGGTCGGATCAGGTGCCTGCCCGACGTGGATCGCATTTGTTCTCGGGTTCATGGAAATTCCATCAGTAGACAATATTTGAATTCACTGCACGATGATAAGTCGGAACAGGGGAATGGTGAATGGCAGCCGTTGAATCTGGCAAGGTTCCTGCTGCTCGGCCGCAAGTTGTCCCACACGTCGACCCGGCGCAAAACAATTCGGCGAAGCTAGGATTCAATCTTTGCGGGCACCGGTCGCGGGCGAGAAAGCAGCAAAGCGGCAACCGCAAGCGCCGCAAAGCCCGCGCAAGCCACGAACGGCAGTCGAATGGACCGTGTCATGAGTGCGCCTGCCAGACCAGCCCCGACGACGCGCCCCAGCGCCGTCACACCCTGATTCAACCCAAGCAGACCGCCTTGCCCGACCGATCCGATGCAACGAGAAAGTTGTGCGGTCTGCGTGGGCGCGAGCAAGGATGCGCCAACACCGACAATCATGACGCCGGCGAAGAGCAGCGCCTCCGCCGAACCGAGGCCGAAAACGGTATATCCCAACCCGAGAATAATGGTTCCTGCAAGACAGATGGCCCACTCCCCGAATGACGCGACGAGGGGTCGGACTGCCCCACCCTGCACCAGCACGCCGACCACGCCAAATACGCCCAGAAGATATCCCGTTTTTCTCGCGTCGAACGCGAACAACTGTTCCGCGTACGGGCCGAGTACCGTCAGCAAGATCATGGACGCGGCAGTCGTCAGAAAAATCACCGACAGCAGCGGAACGATCCGTGGAAGGCGCAAAAGGCCCAGGGTCGTCGAAGCGGGTGCAATGCCATGATCCACGGCGATGCGGGGAGGTTCCTTGAGCAGAAAAATGATCAGCAGAAGTGACACGGTTTCGATCCCCGCGGCGACATATCCCACCGTTGCGTAATTCGCGGCGTCTGCAATCCATCCACCGAAAATGGGACCGAGCGAAATCGCGATACCGAACGATGCGCCCAGCAGACCGACTGCGGCAGCCCGCTTTTCCACCTTTGAAACATCGACCGCCAGCGCCTGCGCCAACGTTGCATGGACGCCGAATATTCCCGTGACGAGTCGCGCCGCGGCAAGAATCCAGAGATTTGTGGATTGCGCCCACAGGAGCGAACCGAGAATGCCACCGACGGTGGCGACAATCATCACCGGCTTGCGCCCTGCCCGGTCCGACCAATGCCCGAAGACGCCGTTCGAAACGATTTTCGGCAACGGCGTCAGCGCGAAGAGGATGCCGATGGCGATTCCGCCGCCGCCCAGCGCCTTGCCGAAAAATGCGAGGACCGGGAAAGCCATTCCGACGCAAAGTCCTTCAAAGAGGACGACGAACATCACAACGAGCAGTGGCGACATGACGCGACTATACCGAGAGGTGCGAACGATCCAAATCCGACGCTGTCGATTTCATCAGAAATTCGTTTACGATGAAGTGCATGTCACCCACGCACAGCGCATTGACCGCCTTCGACACATCGGAATCTTTCGCAAATTCGCTCGATTCGGTCGATCCGCTCGCGGACTATCGCGACCAGTTTCATATTCCCCAGCGCGACGGAAAGCCGCTGATTTATCTCTGCGGAAACTCGCTCGGCCTGCAACCCAAAACGACACGGGCCGCGGTAGATGAAGTTCTTGACGTGTGGGCGGAGTTCGCGGTCGACGCGCATTTCGAGGGCGCGCACCCCTGGTACCCCTACCATGAGTTCCTTCGCGACGCCGCCGCGCGACTTGTCGGCGCGCAACCGCGTGAGGTGGTCATGATGAACGGCCTCACGGTCAACCTCCATCTCCTGATGGCGAGTTTTTACCACCCGACCGCAACGCGCTACAAAATCCTGATGGAACACGCGGCGTTTCCGTCCGACACGTACGCCGCACGCACGCAACTCGCGGTAAACAGCTTCGATCCTGACAAAGGGTTGATGATCGTCTCACCGCGCGCAGGCGAACACCTGATCCGCGACGACGATATCATCGCGACACTCGACGAGCACGGCGATTCGATCGCTTTGGTGTTAATTGGTGCGGTCAACTATTTCACGGGCCAGCTTTTCGACCTGCCGCGCATCACGCAAGCCGCCCACGACCGCGGCTGCGTGGTCGGCTTCGATTGTGCGCACGCCGCCGGCAACATTCCGCTACAACTCCACGATTGCGGCGCCGACTTTGCCGCGTGGTGTACGTACAAATATCTGAACTCAGGGCCCGGCTCGGTCGCGGGCGCGTTCGTACACGAGCGGCACGTGAAGAATGTCGAATTGCCGCGCTTCGGCGGCTGGTGGGGCAACGACCCGAAGACTCGCTTCCGCATGCACCTCGAACCGGAGTTTAAACCGGTCGAATCCGCCGACGCGTGGCAACTCAGCAACCCGCCGATTCTTTCGATGGCGGCGGTGCGCGCTTCACTCGAAGTGTTCGATAAAGTCGGTATCGCAACGCTGCGGAAAAAGTCGGAACAGATGACGATGTATTTTGATCGACTGCTTGCCGAACTCCCGCCGGGCAACGTTGAAATCACGACGCCCAGAGAGATACATCGCCGCGGCTGCCAATTTTCAATCCTCGCACATCAGCAGCCGCGCGAATTGCAGCGTCGCTTGCACGCCGCAGGAGTTGTTGCGGATTTTCGCGAGCCGAATGTGATCCGTGTGGCACCGGTCCCGCTCTACAACTCATTCCACGACATCTGGCGCTTCGTACAGATTCTTCGTGAAGCAGCAAAGTGAATATGGGGTGAAGGGGTGCCGCTGCGCTTGGGGTGACGGGATGGAGGGGGCAAGGCCATCATGCAGATGTCAGCGAAATTTTCGGCAAATCCTTATAATGCGGCGGGTGCATCGGAAGTTCGAGGCGGTGGCTCTCTTCAACATTCCAAATTCCACATTCTACATTCGTTATTCCACATTATTTATCCCCGCCCTCAATTCTGTTCCAACACCACGTGTAACGCGTGCCTCTCACCCCTCTACCCTAAGCGCAGTGCCAGCCCTTCACCCCTCGACCCCTTGAATACTCGAATCCTCGCCCTACACCCTCAACCCTAAACCCTCTACCCTGCTGCTCTCAATCCCCGTCCAACACATTCCCGAGCGCCCCAAGAATACTCCCCTCTCCGGTGCGCTTCCCGCCGGGCCCGCTCGCACCGCGCATGCGATCCGCGAGCCGCGAGAACGGCAGCGATTGCAGCCAGACGTCGCCGGGACCGGTGAGCGTCGCGAAAAACAAACCCTCGCCGCCGAAGATCGTGTTCTTGAATCCGCCGACAAACTTGATGTCGTATTGCACCGACGGTTGCATCGAAACAATGCAACCCGTATCGACGCGCAGCCGCTCGCCCGCGCTGAGCCGTCGCTGGCAAAGCGTCCCGCCGGCGTGCACGAACGCGAGCCCGTCGCCCGTCAGACGCTGCAGAATAAACCCTTCGCCACCGAACAGGCCCGCACCGATTTTCTTGTTAAACGCAATGCCGACCGACACGCCGCGCGCTGCACACAAGAATGAATTCTTCTGACAGATCAGCTCCCCGCCGAGCTGCGTCAGATCCATCGGAATAATTTTTCCGGGATATGGCGCAGCGAACGCCACGCGCTGCTTGCCCGGCCCTTTTCCGAG
>JBFWWY010000047.1:0-11293 GCA_050245935.1 Phycisphaerae bacterium
CGCGCGCGGATCATTCCAGCTCCGTGTCGTGGAAGAGGACGATTTCGGCGCACCGGCACCTGCGACGCAGCGCGTCCTGCTGAACTTTGCCGCTACGCGCAGTGTTCGCGTGCAGTCCCGATCGCCGTTCGACATGCCCGCATTTCACGGGAGTATCCTCGGTGCCGCATTCGCGCCGAGTACCGAAATGATCAAACAGATGATTGTCGACCGCATTCGCGCCGATTATCTCGGCTACAACGTCGAGATCTTCACTTCAGACGATCCCGAACTTCCCGCAGAACCTTACTCGACAATCCATTTTGGCGGGTATGATTCCGCACTTCTGGGTCTCGCGGACAATGTCGACCAGTACAACGAGCGCCCCGCACAGAACGCAATTATCTATGTCGAAACCTTTGCGACGTTCGAATACCTCGAAATGACGCCCGAAGAGATTGCCTCCATGCTCGCAAATGTCGCGAGCCACGAACTGGGACACTTACTGGGCCTGTATCATACGAGAAACCCCGCTGACGTAATGGACACGACCGCGACCGCGTGGGAACTCACGGAGAATCAGGGTTTCGTGCGGGCGGAACTGGAGCCGAGCGTGTTTCCGGTCGGGTTTGAAGACTCTCCGGCCTTGCTCGCGCAAATTGTTGGGACACGACCAGTTACGGACGCGGACTTGAAAGATCGCGGGACGGCAAAGAAAATTGTGGTACGATCCAGCATCGCGAATGCCGTTCGTGCCCAGTTCGGTCACGGCTGCGGAACCTGCACCGAGTGTCGTTAGCGTTCGGTTCGGTTTGAAATTCTGAATCTCCCCGGAGGAGTGAGAGCGCGTGAAGACGATAAGAAGTCTTGCCCCAGGCGGCAATTCCCGGCGATCGTATCCCCGATCCGCCGGGGCATTCCTTTCGCTACTCTTGGCACTGTCGCTTGGTGGCTGTCCCGTCATGCAGCCGACCGATATGCCGCCTAACAACAATGCTGCGCCCAATCTCGACAAAGACGGCAATTTTTCATTTGCCACCGCCACGGAGTTGGACCTTTCGTCCGATTCGTTGCGTTTCCGCGGCAGAATTGAAGGCGATACGGACGCCGATCTGTTCAGTATCGGAAGCTTGAATGCCGGCGACCGGTTACGCATCGATGTCGAGCGCCTCGACGGCAACCTCGACGCGGTCGCGGCGGTGTTCGACGCGGACGAGAACCTGCTTTCCTACAATGATGATCGCGCCGCCGACAATTCGAATCGTGATCCGCTGATTGATTTTGTGCTACCGGGTGACGGCAGTCGCGAAATCATTTTTGGTATCGTGAACTTCAGCGGCAGCGGTACATCCGGCAACTATGAAGTGCTGGTGACGATCACGCGCGGCGAAGGCGCGCCGGACCCGCGCGGACAAGTCGTTTTCCTGGACTATCGCGGCGGGACGAACATTCAGATCCCCCAGGTCGGAGTTTTCGATCTCCTGCCGTTCGACGCGGCGGATTTCGGTCCGACGTTCCGCTCTCGAACGGCGGAAATCAAGGACAATATTGAAGCGATCGTGAAGGATCGATACGTCGAGTTCAACCTGCTCCTGTTGAACTCCGACGATCACCCGAAACCCGCCGTGCCCCACTCCACCATTTATTTCGGTGAGTCGGATGCGCGCGCCTTCGCGATTTCCGAACAGATCGATACGCTGAATCAGGACCTGGAGGACGATGCCATCGTCTTTACGGAGAGCTATCGCGACGCATTTTCGGGTACGCCGACTGTCGCGGAGATTTCCAATGCGGTGGGCAATACGGTAGCCCACGAAATCGGGCACCTGCTCGGACTCGTGCATACCGCCGATTGCGGCGAATTGATGGACGCAACCTGCGGAAACGACCGAATTCTGTCGAAACAGACGTTTGGCACCGCCCGGCTCGACACGTTTGTTTTCCCGGTAGGAAATCAGGACGCCTTGTTGCTGCTGGAGTGGGTACTGGGATTGGCCGGCCTCGGCTAGGCCGCGGACGGTACGGAAATTCACCCAAATTCCATCTTTTTGGTTGTTCGCGGCACCTGTTTCTGCCGACCTATAATGAGAAGGCGCGCTGAGGTCGCCGAGCGCGGCAGCGAAATCTCGACGCGATTCGCGACAACCGCTACACTCCGAAGTGAAAGCCGTTGGCGCTTGACTCTGGTGTAACAGAAGCCGACGCGAATCCAAGGAATGAGCTGGCGCAGATGGCCCTCCACAACGGCAGTATGACGCTGCCGAATCCAACAAATTTAGCATTTGTCGAAGCGTTGCTGGAAGATTTCCTGCGCGACGAAACCTCGGTTCCCGAGGAATGGCGCGGTTACCTACGCGAGCTTGTTCAATCCAGCGACGGGGACCTGCGGCAATCGTACGAGCCCACGTTCCGCGCGCGCAGCATTTTCAATCCGCGTGCGACCTTGAACGGCTCTTCGAATGGCGCCGCATCCGTAGCTGGTGCTTTGGATCGCGATTCGCAATCGCGGCAGGATCGCGTGGATCAGATGGTGCGGGCGTACCGGGTACGCGGGCACATGATTGCCCATCTCGACCCACTGGGTCTGCCGCGACCTTCCACCGCCGAGCTCGATCCGAGTTTCTTCGGGTTTTCCGAAGCGGACATGGACAAGCCGTTCTCGAGCCGCACGATTTGTGGTCCGAACGTGCGTACCCTCCGCGAGATTCTCGAACGCCTGTGGAATACCTATTGTCGGTTCATCGGCGTGCAGTTCATGCACATCGACGACTTGTCGGTCCGGCATTGGTTGCAGGAGCGGATGGAAGGGACGGAAAATCGCATTGCGTTATCGCGCAACCAGCAACTCCGGATTCTCACACACCTGACCGACGCAGTCATCTTTGAGGATTTCATTCAGAAGAAATTCCTCGGGGCCAAGAGCTTTTCCCTCGAAGGCGCCGAAAGCGTCATTCCGCTGTTGGATCTCGCGATCGAAAAGGCCGGAACGCAGGGCATTGAGGAAGTCGTAATCGGCATGGCCCACCGCGGCCGCCTGAATGTGCTGGCGAATATTCTGGAGAAAAGCCCCAGGCGAATCTTCCGCGAGTTTGAAGACAAAGACGCCGAACGCAATGTCGGTCGCGGTGACGTCAAATATCACCTCGGTTTTCACAACGACTTTGTCTGCGAGAATGGTCGACGGGTCCATCTCGCATTGTGTTTCAATCCCAGTCATCTCGAATACGTGAATCCCGTTGCGATGGGCCGGCTCCGCGCGAAGCAGGATCGCGGCGGCGATTTCGACCGTTCGCGCGGATTGTGTTTGTGCATCCACGGCGACGCGGCATTTGCCGGCGAAGGCGTCGTGCAGGAGATGCTCAATCTGAGCGAATTACCGGGATACGAAGTCGGCGGCACGCTGCACATCGTGATCAACAACCAGCTTGGATTTACGACGAGTCCCGCACAAGGACGATCCACGCCGTATGCCACCGATGTTGCGAAAATGCTGCAGAGTCCGATTTTCCATGTGAACGGGGAGAACCCCGAAGCGGTTGCGCAGGTCGTTGAACTTGCGATGGATTTCCGCAAGGAATTCAAGCGCGACGTCATCATTGACATGTACTGCTATCGCCGCCGCGGTCACAATGAGACGGACGAGCCGATGTTTACACAGCCGCTCATGTACAAAGCGATTCAGGAGCGCCCCTCCGTTCGGGAAGGATATCTCGAACATTTGTTGGAACTTGGAGGCGTGACACGCGAGGAAGCGGACAAGATCGCAGAAGCGCGGCGCGAAACGCTCGAACGCGAGTTGAGCGCGGTGGACGAGGCACCAAAGTCGACGCGACAGCGCAGTGCGCTGGCCATGCTCTGGCGACAGTATCAGGGCGGACCGGACGCGGAAGCCAAGGAAGTCTCCACGACCTGTGAACGGGAAAAGTTGGCCCAACTGCTCGAACGGCAGACCCGACTCCCCGAGGGCTTCTCGGCACATAAGACCATCAAGCGTCTGTTGCAGCAGCGCCGCGAAATGGCGGACGGCGAGCGCCCGTTGGATTGGGCCGCGGCCGAAGCGCTCGCCTTCGCGTCCCTTGCCATGGAAGGGTTTCGCGTGCGTTTGTCCGGCCAGGACAGCGAGCGGGGCACCTTCAGCCAGCGCCACGCCGTATTGCACGACGTGAACACCGGCGAACGCTACTTCCCGCTTCAGCATTTGAGCGAAGGCCAGGCACCCGTCGAAATCTTCAACAGTCCGCTCTCCGAAATCGGCGTGATGGGTTTTGAATACGGCTACAGCATTGCGTCGCCGGACGGGTTGATCATGTGGGAAGCGCAATTCGGCGATTTCGTGAATTGCGCGCAGGTGATCATCGATCAGTTCATCGCAAGTGCCGAGTACAAATGGGAGAGCCTGAACGGACTTGTGCTGTTACTGCCGCACGGTTTCGAGGGGCAGGGGCCGGAACACTCCAGTGCGCGGATTGAGCGTTTCCTGCAGACCGCGGCGGAAGACAACATTCAGGTGATTTACCCTTCTACTCCGGCACAGTATTACCACGCGCTGCGACGTCAGGTCCTGCGGCCGTATCGCAAGCCGCTGATCGTTTTCACGCCGAAAAAGTTGCTGCGTTTGCCGGCTGCAAGCTCGACAATGGCAGAGCTTGCCGAAGGCACGTTCCAGCGGGTCATTCCTGATCCTGACCTGCACGGGAAAAAAGTCCGCCGCGTTCTGCTGTGCAGCGGTAAGATCTTCTACGAGTTGATGGACCGTCGCGCGGAACTGAAGTGTGACGACATCGCGATCGCGCGAATCGAGCAGTACTACCCGATCCGCGATGAACACATGGAGGAAGTCGTCGGCACCTATCCGAAGGGTACGCCGATTTTCTGGGTGCAGGAAGAACCGGAAAACATGGGTGCATGGCGGTTTCTTCTCGTTAAATTCGGCCGCACCCTGTTGGACCGCTATCCGTTCGAGCGGATCTCGCGTCCGGCGGCCGCCAGCCCCGCCACCGGCTCCGGCGCAAGCCATAAGCTGGAGCAGGAGTTGATTCTCAATCGTGCATTTGATTTGTGTACAGAAAAGTCTTCCGCGAAATGATAGTTCCCGCTTATTCCACGGAGCCAAGTAAGCCATGCCGACCGAGTTGAAAGTACCGAGTGCAGGCGAGTCCGTTTCTACCGTGCAAATCGGGGAATGGTCGAAGTCTGCCGGTGACTTCGTTGAGATGGACGAAACGATCGTCGAATTGGAGACCGACAAGGCTTCCATGGATCTGCCCGCGCCAGTGAGTGGGAAGATCAGCAAAGTGCTCGCCAAAGCAGGCGACACCGTCAGCGTCGGCGATGTCATCGCGATTATCGACGAATCGGCCAGTGCCCCGGCGAAGACGTCCGGCGGTGCCGAGCGCAAGTCCGAAAAGCAGGGGGGCGGCGATCCAAAATCCGCACCCACTGCCACCGCCGTCGCGGAGCCGCCTGCCAAGGAAGAACGAAAAGGCGGCAGCGGACCCGGTTTTGCCATGCCCGCTGCAAAGCGTGTCGCGGCGCAGGAAAATCTCGAAATCGCCGGTGTGAAAGGATCCGGTCCCGGCGGTCGCATTCTGAAAGAAGACGTCCAGCAGGCACTGACCGTTGCAAAGAGCAAACAGGACGTCGCATCGCAGTTTGTCGGCAATGGTGCCGCGTCGCAGGGCAGCGATCGTCACGAGGAAGTCGTGCCCATGACCGCGCTGCGCCGCAAAATCGCGGAAACGCTCGTCTCCGCGCAGCAGACTGCCGCGTTGCTGACCACCTTCAACGAAATCGATATGACGGCCGTCATGAATCTGCGTAAGGAGCGCAATGAGGCGTTTCAGCAGAAATACGGTATCAAGCTCGGCTTTATGTCACTGTTTGTAAAGGCTGCGATCGATGCGCTGAAGATGATTCCCAAGGTCAACGGCGAGATTCGCGGCACGGACATCGTCTACAAAGACTACTACGACATCGGCGTGGCCGTCGGCACGAAGAAAGGACTCGTCGTCCCCGTCATTCGGAACGCGGAGCGGCTCAGTTTTGCCGAAGTCGAACTGGCGATCGCCGAACTGGCCGGAAAAGCGCGGGACGGAAAACTGCAGCTCAGCGATTTGCAAGGCGGAACGTTCACGATCAGCAACGGCGGCATCTACGGTTCGCTGATGTCAACACCGATCATCAATCCGCCGCAGAGTGCGATTCTCGGTCTGCACGCGATTCAAGACCGGCCAATTGCATTGGACGGCGAAGTCGTGATTCGCCCCATGATGTATGTCGCCCTGAGTTACGACCATCGCATCATCGACGGCAGCGAGTCCGTCACGTTCCTCAAGCGCATCAAAGAATGCGTAGAGGATCGCATGCGCATGCTGGTGGAAGTGTAGAAGCGCTGCCGAGCGATTGAACCCAGTGTGGGCCAAGCCCGCACTATCCGCTTTTTGACGCGGTCAGCAATGTCACAATCAGGTCGCGCGTCAGATTGCCGGTCGGTCTTCCGTCCGTATCAAGCGTCGGGTTGTATTCGACGACCTCGGCTGATCCCAGTACGCCGAGGCTGCCGAGTTCTTTCAAAAGAGTTGAAGCTTCGTCCGCCGTGAGTCCTGCTGCCACCGGAGTCCCCGTCCCTGGAACAAAACCGGGATCAATCACGTCAATATCGAAGCTCATGTGCACATGGTCGCACGTCTCGCTCAGCCTCTTTGCCGCCGCGAGGACGCTCGCGACGATGCCGGCTTTCCGCCAGTCTTCCATCACGAGCAAGTGGACGTCGCTGTCGTCCAGATTCTCGATTTCGCCGGCGTCGAGATCGCGACAGCCGAACAGATGGACGTCGTCGTCTTCAATCATCGGCTCGGATTCCGCGATCGCCCGCAATTCATGGTGCCCGCGACCACAGGCGACTGCGAGGCTCATTCCATGGATATTTCCGGACGGACTGGTGTAGGGGGTGTTAAAGTCCGCATGGGCGTCAATCCAGAGCAATCCCAGCCGTTCGCAGCTATCCGCCAGCCCGGCAAGGGTGCCGATCGCCAGACTATGATCGCCGCCGGTGATCAGCAGAAACGTGTCGTCCCCGCCACTCCGCCGCGCGTTTCGCACCGCGGCGTACGTATGCCGGTTGACCTGCAGAACTTCGGGAATGTTCTTCGAAAACTCGGCCGGAGCGTTCTCGTAGTGCGTTTCGTGTCCGCCGGGAATATCTCCGAGGTCATTGACGGAAAAGCCCGCGTCCACGAGCCTGTCCACCAGACCGAGTTCACGCAGGGCGTCGGGACCGTCCTCGGCTCCCGGGTTTCCCGCGCCGCTGCCGGCGGCAATACCGAGGAGTTGAACTGAATTGAATCGCATAAAAACGTCGATTCGCGCTGGGACTGAGGGAAACAATGACAAACGGGCTATCGAACCTTATCGTCCCTCTGATGCCGGTTGGTTCAAAACATCGCGGCGAAGTCGTATAATCCTAGTCAGTAAACCACAATTGTAAAACGAGAACGCGCAATGACCGCTACCGCCGACGAATCCACAACCGCCATGAATTTCGATCTTCCCGAGGATCTCGTTGCTTTGCGCGACATGGTCAGGAAGTTCGCCGACGAGCGTATCAGGCCCAATTCGCGTGAATGGGATCGCGAGCAACATTTGCCCGACGAGGTCGTCGCGGAAATGGCCGAGCTGGGCCTGCTCGGCGTTATGGTGCCGTCAGAGTATGGCGGTTCCGACCTGGGCTATCTTGCCAATACGGTTGTAATGGAAGAAATTGCGCGTCACGATGGCGCGGTGGCGCTCCTCCTTGCGGCGCACAACGGCCTGTGCCTGTCGCACATTGTCATCTCCGGGGCCAGCGAGGAAATCAAATCCAAATATCTCCCGAAGCTTGCGACCGGCGAATGGATCGGTGCCTGGGGGCTGACGGAGCCTGGCTGCGGGTCGGACGCCGCTGCAATGGAAACGAAAGCCGTCAAAGACGGCGACGGCTGGCGAATCAGCGGACACAAACAGTTTATTACAAATGGCATGCGGGCCTCGGTGTATGTCATCACCGCGATCACCGATCCGGACAAAGGCCCAAAGGGAATTTCGGCGTTTATCGTGGAGCGCGGTGCCGACGGATTTGAGGTCGGTCACAAAGAAGACAAGATGGGGATGCGGGCCAGCGATACGGTGACCCTCAATTTTGACAACGTCTACGTCGGCCCTGAGGCGCTCTGCGGCGAATACAACATGGGTTACATCGACGCGCTGAAGGTGCTGGAGCGCGGCCGCGTCGGGATCGGGGCGTTGTCGGTCGGCTTGGCGCGGGGCGCACTCGAAGAATCCATCGCGTACGCGAAGGGACGCGAAGCGTTCGGCAAGCCGATCGCTGATCTGCAGGCAATTCAGTTCATGCTCGCGGACATGGCGACGGAAATCGACGCCGCGCGGTTGCTGGTCCGCGACGCGGCGACCAGTCTGGATCGCGGGGAATCGGAGAAAATCAAGGCAAGCATCGCGAAACTGTTTGCGTCGGAAATCGCGACGAAAGCGTGTCTGAACGCGATTCAGATTCACGGCGGGTACGGTTACACGAAGGATATTCCGGTCGAACGCTACATGCGCGACGCGAAGCTTTGCGAAATCGGCGAAGGCAGCAGCCAGATTCAGCGAATCCTGATCGCCCGGGAACTCTTGACGCGGTATGAACCGTGAATGAAGCACAGCGCCACGCCTGTTTGGAAGCGGACCCATTCGCGTGAAATTGGAATGTTTGCGGGCAACCAGTGAATTTGCATGGCCAAGGAAAGAATTCGGTCAAAACGGCAGGTCGCAACGATTGCGCCCGTTCCTGCTGCATCTGATCCCGATCTAAATCGGGACGGCGCTGATCTGTGCGGAATGCTACTTTAGGGATAACAGTTGGACTTTCGACTCAACGAAGATCAGAGCGCACTGCAACAAGCCCTGCGCGACTTTTGTGACGCCGAAATCGCGCCAAAAGCGCTCGAGCGCGACGAAACCGGCCGCTTCGAGGAAGGGCTCGTCGAAAAGCTCGGCGAAATGGGTCTCTTCGGCATGTACGTGCCCGAGTCCCTCGGCGGCGCGGGCCTCGACGTCGTCTCCTATGTCATGATGGTCGAAGAGCTCTCGCGTGCGTGCGGCGCAACCGGCATTCTCGTCTCCGCGCATCACTCCCTCTGCGTTGATCCGATTCTGAATTTCGGCTCGGACGCGCAAAAGCAGAAATATCTGCCAAAACTCAGCACCGGCGAATGGATCGGCTGCTTCTCGCTCACGGAGCCGGGGAGCGGCTCGGACGCCGGCGCTGCGACCTGCCGCGCCGAGTTGAAGGATGACGGCTGGCACATCAACGGCACGAAATGTTTCGTTACCAATGGTCGCGAAGCAAATGTGATTGTGCTGTTCGCAGTATCCGACCCCGGCGAAAAAAGGAGTCTGTCGGCGTTTATCGTCGACAAAAACACGCCGGGATTGTCGGTCGGCAAAGCCGAGAAAAAAATGGGGATCAAAGCCAGCAGCACGACCGAGTTGATCTTCGAAAACGCGGTGATTCCGAAAGACGCGTTGCTCGGCGAACGTGGTCGCGGTCTGAACATCGCGCTCGCGACGCTCGACGGCGGGCGCCTCGGGGTCTCGGCACAGGCGATCGGCATCTCGCAGGCCGCGCTCGACGCCGCCGCGAAATACTCCCAAACGCGTCATCAGTTTGACCGGCCGATATCATCCTTTCAGGCAATCCAGTGGAAACTGGCGGAAATGGAGACGGGCTTGCAGGCGGCGCGGTTGCTCTGCCGGCGCGGGGCGTGGATGAAGCAGAACAAGATGAAATTCAACGCGGAAGCGGCGATGTCCAAGCTGTTTTCGAGTGAACTGTCGAGTCGCGTCTGTACGATGGCCGTGCAGGTGTTCGGCGGTTGGGGCTATTGCCAGGAATACGAAGTCGAACGAATGATGCGCGACGCGAAGATCACCGAACTATACGAAGGCACGAGCGAAATTCAGCGGCTGGTGATTTCGCGAAAGGTCATTACGGAGCCGGAGTGGGTGAGTCGGTAGATTCGAATGGCGAATGACGAATGACGAATGACGAATGACGAATGGCGAATGACGAATGGGGAATGGCAAATGGGGAATGTAATCCCGTCGCAGGTGCAAATTTATTGCCAATTTTCTCGGGAGGGCGAGGCTCCTGCCGAGCCGTTCCAAGTGGAAGCTTGGGCCTGCTGAACCGTTGATGCGAGTACTCATGCGTAGTTTGTGATCAGCAACCTGTTGCCCGCCGCGGCATCAAAAGAATGTATATTCGTATAGCAATACACCGTTACACTAGAGAGAACAAGATACGACAATGGCAGATAAACACGCATTTTTGGTGGCGGCAAAAAGGTCGCCGATCGGCGGATTCCTCGGCGGCTTGTCGAAGCTGACCGCCCCGCAAATCGGTGCGCAGGTTGCCGCGGGCCTGTTGGATGAGACCGGGACGGACAAAGCCGCAATCGACGAGGTTTATGTCGGTGAAGTGCTGCAGGCGGGTGTCGGGCAGAATCCCGCACGCCAGGTCGCGCTCGGCGCCGGCATCCCCGATTCTATTTCCTGCACCACAGTCAATAAAGTTTGCGGCAGCGGTTTGCAATGCGTCATGTTCGCGGATCAGGTCATCCGCGCGGGTGACGCGAATCTAATCCTCGCCGGCGGTATCGAGTCGATGAGCAACGCGCCGTTTTACGTCCGCAATCATCGCACTGGCCACAAGTTCGGCGATGCAGTGCTTGTCGACGGCATGACCTACGACGGACTGACCAACATTTATGATGAACAGATCATGGGCGTCCTCGGCGATTACACGGGCCAGAAGGCCGGCGTGACCCGTGAGCAGTGCGACGAATTTGCATTGCGAAGCCACCAGCGCGCCGCTGCTGCCGACAAGAAGGGGGCATTCAATGCCGTCCGCGTGCCGATTGAAGTGCCGCGCAGCGAAGAGAAATTCAACACGGACGAGACGATTCGCCACGACCTAACGATTGATAAACTGACCAAGCTACGCCCCGCTTTCGGCAAAGACGGCATCCTCACCGCCGGAAACTCGTCGAGTCTGTCCGACGGTGCGTCGATGGTGCTCGTTGCGAGCGAAGCGGGCCTCAAAAGCTGCGGTGGCAATGCGATGGCGCGAATCGTTGCACAGCACACCGCCGGCGGCCCGCCGAAAGAGCTGTTCTTTGCGCCGATCGAAGCAGTTCGGAAGGTCGCGGAGAAGGCCGGGTGGGGGCTGGACAAAGTCGATCTGTTCGAGATCAACGAAGCATTCAGCACGCAGATG
>JBFWWY010000048.1:0-11231 GCA_050245935.1 Phycisphaerae bacterium
AACGTTATTTCTCGCGGGGAACGGCGGCAGCGCAGCCGATGCGCAACATATTGCGGCTGAGTTTGTCGGAAGATTCAAGCAGAATCGTCGGGCCCTACCGGCCATCGCGCTTACGACGGACACGTCGGCGCTTACTGCGATTGGTAACGACCTCGGCTTCGAAAACGTGTTCTCGCGTCAGCTCGAAGGGCTCGCGGTTCCCGGCGATCTGTTGTGGGTACTCAGTACGAGTGGCACTTCTCCCAACATCGTTCAGGCCGTCCGCGCAGCGCGGGAACGCGGGCTGAAAATCATCGGCTTCACCGGCGAATCCGGTGGTGCAATTGCTGAAGCGTGTGACTGGTTACTTCGCGTGCCGCACCGCTCGTCCGACAGAATCCAGGAAGCGCATCTCATCGCGTACCATTTCGTCTGCGAACAGGTTGAGGCGGCGTTCGCGTAACGTCCACGAACACGCGCCTCACGGTTTGCACGCAGAAGAGATTCGGTGAGCGGGTTATTGCTGCGGCACCGAGGCGGAGTCATACGGATCGCTTCCCGCGGCAATCTCGACGTCGTTATCGAAACCATCCGCGTCAGCGTCGATCAGGGGTTCCGAGAGATAATTGACGCGATTCACCAACCCGTACGCGTTCAATGAAACATCTGAGGTGGAGAGACCTGTGCGCGACCGACCCCCCACACTGAAGTTCTTGGGCCACGCTCCGCGAACGTCCTGTCTGGTGTACGCATTTTGCCAGTTCGAAGGCGTCACGGATGAGGGATCGTCCGCCGTGCGTCCCAGATAATTCGCGGCGTACGACAAGTCCGCCACCCCGCCGGGCTGATCGGCATGCAACCGGCCGGCCCACTTCAGATCCCAGACGCCGCGATAGGGCTGCCCTGCCCCGGCGTTGGATTCGTTCGCCGCACCAAACAACGCAATAAAATCATTTGCAAAGACAACTTCGTTCATTGGCGCAACGCTGGAATCATGGTTGTAATATCGCCACACCTGCGTTGGAAAATCCGCCGGCCGCTCCAAATCGTCACGGAGCCATTCGATATAACGCTGAATTGCGTTTTCAATGTTTTCGATTCGGTCCGCATCGTTTTCACGCTGTCGCCACAGCAGCAATGCATCAACGATCTTGTTTTCGCACGTGACGAACGCTGGCGGCTCCTTATGCCGTCCCCACGCGATCGCGTCAGTCAGAAAGTGGTACTGCTGTGCCCAGCCGCGGTAGCCGTAAGCCGCGTGTCGTTCCAGCAGATAATCTACATTGAGTCGAACAGCCGTTGCGTAACGTTCATCACCCGTGACGCGATACAGCTCCATCAGGAAAATTAACGCATCCGAGGTCATGTTGTCATTCAGCGTCTTGTGCGGCATGTACGGACCGTCTGGACTTCGTGGATCGGCGTTCTGATTGTGATCTGCAACCAGTGCGCGGCTCAAGGGCAAGGCCTGTGGTATTCCCCCATTCGCATACGGGCGCGAACCCTGATACTGAATGTCCTTCAGGTTGACGAGGTGATCGCCGAACCGTCGCGCCCCCGCAAGATACCGCAGATCGCCGCCGGCTTCGAAGAGACGCAGGAGCGCGAGCGCACAGCCCTGACTTGTCGAATCGTCAAGCGTAAAGAATCCCTGGTAGTTGGCCGGGGTATGGAAATTGTTGCCGAAGGGACCCCACACACCGACATTCTGCCACTGGCCGTTCACATACGCGGCATCCTGATACCATCCTCCACCCAGCGCGTCCTGCGTCTCGAGCAGTGCATCACCGAGAAGATTGGCACGGCGCAGGAGATGCTTGTTGCCAGTCGCCTGGTACGCAGCGACGTAGGTAAAGAGCATACCGCCGACCCCGCTGCGTCCCTGGAAATCCCACAACGGCGATGAGCACGGTGCACCGGATTCATTCCCCCAGAAACCGACGTCACCATCGATCGCGGCGGTACTCGCGAAACCGGAACGCACTACCCCGTTGACATTGAAATCCACACGCGTGTTCCAATGGCGTTCCAGTGCTGCATGAAACGCATACACCAGTGATTGACGTCGATACTCGCCGCGCACTTTCACACGATCCGTCGAAGAGATGCCGCCGCTGGTCACGAGCAGTTCAAATTCGAGTTCCGTCTCTTCCAGGATCGGCGGAACGCGGAACTGGATTGATTCGCGGTTGGAATTGCCGATCTCCACGAATGGGCCACCCACCTGACGCCAGGCAAACGCCGCACCCGCAGGTGCCAGACTCTCCGCACCCGATAACGTAACTTCTTCGAACCCGACAGCGTCAACGTCGTTCCCGGCGTGCGCGACCACCATCAGCGAAGAAACAGTGACCCCGAAGTCCACCACCGCCGAAGCGCCGAGTCGATCCAGGCAGCGGATGGAGAATTGATCCGTACCGGCGTACCCGGCTTGTGGATGATACGTTACGCGATTTCTTTGTCCCGACGCCGTCCGGTCGAATTCAAAAGAAACAGTCCCGTGTTGCGGATTGTTCGCAACCTGCCAGACGAGTTCGGCACCATTTGCATCGACATCAACGGCAGTCAGGGCCGTTGTTTTCGGCACATTCAGCGAGGTGACGATTTCGCGACGGGATCCATCCGTGAAGCCAGGATCATCGTTCTGCCCAAGAACCGAAAGATTGACGACGCCTGCCAGCCCGGAAGAAGTCTGAACGCGATAGCGGAATTCAAAATCATCTGCGCCGAATGCATTCGGTGCCGGGATGTACTCTACACTTTCGCCATCCTCCGCGAGGACATACGGCAACTGCTGAGAGAAGATTGCCGTGCCCGTCGTGGGATCGCGCAGCACGCCGCGGCTCGGCAGTGACACGATCTCAATCTCAATCGCCGTTCCCTGCGTTTCCGCGCTGTCCGCCAGGGGCAGGAGTCGAGGGACATCTTCGAATAATTCAAACGAACGATCGCCCGCATCCGGCGCGATCGGGTCGCCCGTCTCCGGGTTGAGGGGCGCAGGCGTTGGCGTGCCGGCCGCGCTTACGACAAACTGCATATCGTCAATATTCTGACGGAGATCGTTGATCGAGTAACGGGGCGGTTGCGGGCGCGCATTGTCCGTCTGCACGCGAATGTCGCCTGACCAACCAGCGGCAAGCGCAAAAGTAAAGCGACCATTCGCATCGGTGCGCGTCGACATTGTCTGCGTTCCCGACGCGACGACACGAATGTCTCGCACCGGTACACCCTCGGTCGTGTTCACCACGCCGAAGATTCGCGGCGACGTACGCGTCCGGATCGTCGGGCTGCCGTTGATCGCTGAGGCCGCAACGCGAATCGTCGTTCCCGCGTATTGTGCGAACAGGCCGACGTCGTGCATCCCCGGCGCGCCCGGATCGAGATCGATCATCTGGTGAGAGACCAGTTCGCTCGCGATCTCGCGATTGTCGATATGCCAGTAGAAATTTGCCTGCGGCAGAGGTTCCCCGGACTGCGTAAACGCGGAGGCGCGAATGACGCCGCCGTTTTCACTGTCGTCCTCGAGCACTGAAAATCGGAGTTCGGGATAGACCGCCACCGCAACTTCAGCGAGATCGGAAATCTCGTCCTCGTGTTCAATCACGTAGCGAAAACGAATGATGCCGCTGAACGTAAACGGCGGCGTGTACATCACCTGCGCGCGGTTTTCACCGATCTGCTCGACATCCCCCAATGCGCCGATACTCGGCGGTTCGATGACGCGAAATCGGACGCCGCTCGGATTCTCAGCAGGGTTATGAAAAACGAGATTGAGCGAGGCACCCTTTCGGATCGCATATTCCATATCATTTGCGACCAGAAGTCCGTTATTGGTGCCAGCACCGCCGACCGGGTTTCCGTTGGAGTTGTTGGGATCGCTTTGAGATTGTCCAAACAGCGGGAGCGGCCCGGCGTCGTCTCCACCGGTATTGGGGAGGTCGACGTTCTGTGGGCACCCTCCGATCATCACAGTGGTGACGATCGCCAATAAAACAAGCCGACTCGTGCCGCCGCGAAGTGACGACACTCGGCATTCTTGGCCGATAACAACGTTCAATTCATTTCCCCCGAGGTAAACAGCACATTGCGCACAAATTACCCAGACAATGAAGAATGAAATACAATGTGATAAATTGGCAAATCTTCGCGGCGCGTGTCACGCATTTGGTGAAGTGCACTTCGGAAAAAGGCGAAGGAATCGAGGGTGCGACGCGAATCGCGAATGGGACGGGTAAGATTACTTTATTCGGACCGTTTTCTGACCGGGCAGACTTTGACCCTGAAGAGTGTTTTTTATGTGCAAGACCGCGCGATGCCGTCGACAATCCATGGGAACCATCAGTGTATCCGCGCTGGTTGTGCTTGTTCTTACACTCGTCGTGAGCGGCGTTCTGTACCGCCGCGGCCTGGCGCATCTCAACCGCGCGAATGCGCGCGTGGCGTTTGAGCGCGATTCGTTGCGAAACATGCCCGGCGAAATCGGCGATTGGGTCGGCGTGGATCGATCCTTTGACAAATGGATCGTGAAAGCTGCGGACGTCGATGATTATCTCCTGCGCGAATTTACCAACCGCGAGACCGGCGAACGGGTCACGCTGTACATCGCCGCGGGAGCGCGGTCGCGCGATTTGTTCCCGCATCGACCGCAAGTTTGTTACCCCGCGCATGGGATGACCATGATCGGAAAAGAACTGGTCGAAATTGGTAAGATTGAGGACAGTTCTTTTGAAGCAAACATTTTTGATTTTCGACCCGGCGGCATGAACGGACATCAGATGGGCGTGCTGAATTATTTTGTCGTCGACGGCCAGACCAGTCCGGACGAATCGCTTATTCGAGCGCGGGCGCGCAGCGGTCAGTCGTCCGTGCGATATGTGGCGCAGGTTCAGATCACGCAGAGCCGGTCGCAGACGCAGGAAGACGACGTGGCGCATCGTACACTCGTCAACTTTGCGCGGTTGACGGCGCAGGACATTCTCACGACGCTGGAGACGCAGAATAAACGGGCCGAAGAAAAGGCCGCCGCTGCGGAATCGCAGCATTCCTGAAGGGAAAACAGCCTTTCTCATGACCCAAGCGATCCAAGCGGAATCTTCGACTCCCATCATGAGCAGCGCAACGAGTTTGCACCATTCACACTGGCGGCGCTCCGATTTATTGGTCGGTCTCGCTGCCCTGGGCATGGCGATCTGGTGTTACTGGGGAACGTTGCTCCTGCTGTGGCGCGAGTGGAGCAACGATCCGAATTATTCCGTCGGTCGCCTGATCCCCTTGATGGTTCTGTACGTTCTCGTGCAGGAGCGCAGCACGTTCGCGCGCCTGCGCCCGCGGACCAATTGGCTGGGTTTGGTGGTCGTCGTCGCCGCCCTTTTCCTCCGCTACGAGATGATGCGCAGTTTGTACGAATCGCTGGAGCGATATTCGTTCATTCTGCTGCTCGCGGGAATTGTTCTGCTGCTGTGCGGCTTTCAGATTCTCTGGAAAGCCAAGTGGATGCTTGTTTTTCTCGCGCTGATGATCCCCCTGCCCGGGCGCGTCCATAATGCAATTGCCGGCCCAATGCAGGATTGGGCGACAGGCGGTACGGTCTTTCTGCTCGAGATTTTTGGCATCGCGGTGGAACGCAATGGCAGCGTACTGCAACTCAACGGCGTGCAGGATGTCAACGTTGCCGAAGCGTGCAGCGGCCTGCGGATGCTGACCGCGTTTGTCGCTGTCGCTGCGCTTTTCGCCTTTCTGGTTTCGCGCCCCGTCTGGCAGCGTGCATTGTTGGTAATCTCCAGTATTCCGATTGCAATCATCTGCAATTTGATTCGGCTCGCGATTACTGCATTTCTGTTCCTCAAATTCGAAACGTCGCTTGCGGAATCATTCTTTCACGATTTCGCCGGCTGGACGATGATGCCGATGGCAATCGGTTTCCTCTTTCTGGAACTCTGGATCGTGGATCAGATCTTTCGCGATCCGAAGAACCCACATTCGACTTCTGGTTCACCTTCCAATAAGCACACGTGAAACGCTGCATCTCGGGTGGTGCCAATCCCGCATTTCCGCCTGATCCGCTTGTGCCGAATCGCGCATCCATGCGCTTGATGTCCGTCGCGAACAGAATCTCAAAAATTCCGATTTACTTCGAGAATCTCGCTTCCTAGAGTGCAATGCGGGGAAGGGTGTGGACCACCCCCAACGTGCCTCATCGCGCTCGGTGAGGGATCTCCGCCTGTTTATCGGTATGTCCTCTTTGAACTCATTTGATGAGGTGCAGGGGAGTCTGCGCGCCGCGACCCGTGTTCGCGTCCGGCTCATTTTTGAACGAAACGAAGCAAAAAATTTTGAGTGTGTTCGCGCAATCCTTCGGAGGGAGTTATTTCGCATGCGATTATTCACCGTGTCTATGATGTCTCTTGCATTGGCACCTGCTGCGCTCGGCGGGTTGGCAATCGGCGACGTCCAGTATAATCCGGATTTGTCCGGTTCCGGGCTGGTCGGTTCTTCCGGCCCGTTCTACACATCCGGAACACCCAGTTGGCTTGATCCAGCCAATCTGCTGGTGTCGATGTCATCGCCGATTATGGGCATTCCCGGATTTGAGCAATTCGTGGGAACTGTCGAGAGCTACGCGTATTTGAACGGCAACACGATCGGCCTTGCTTACAGTATTCACCTGGAACCGAACAGCGCCGACCGGTTGGTGCGCGCGTCGGTGGGACCCGAAGGCTGGTCAGGCGTGTCGATTTTCGAGACAGGCAGCGACGGTCTCGGCTCATCCACCCCGACGACCGGTGCAGTGAATTGGTCGGACGGCGATCCCCACTTCATTGGCCGTGATTTCGTCACCGCCGCTCCGTACTGGCAGTTTCGACTCGGCAATATCGGCTCAACGCTTGATGGCGGACAGTCTTCGTCCCTGATCTGGTTTGAAACGAACTCCCGCCAGATTGGCGAAGTCCCCATTACGCTTCAGGATGGCGGTGCCGTCGGTGGTGCTCGCGTCCTGACCATTCCGGAGCCGGCCAGCCTCGCGTTGCTGGTGTTTGGTGCCGGCTTCTTTGCGATCGACCGAAAGCGCACCGCTTAGCGAGGGACGCCTCGTTCTGAGCGGAAATACGTGTCCAGCGACCCGATCGACGTCCCCTTGCGGACGTCGTTTTTTTTTGCCGGGAGGTTCTTCGCCGGGCGTGCGCGAGTCTTAATTTCGCACTGAGGCAGAATTCATCAAATGTTCAGTTGATCACGTTAACTTCCGCACCTTATAATAAGTTGGTTCGGCTGCCAAAGCTCCCATCTGAACGCAGAGTGTGGCGCTGATTAGCGCCCTCGTTTTTCGTTATACATCCGGACGAATCCGTGGTTGGAAACTGCAAAGTTATTGCGCTGTCTATTTACATGCTTCTGGCATGCACGGGAGTTTCGCGCGCCGGATTGATAACCACGACAAATATTAATTTTTCGGCTGATTCGCTGCCTGTAGCCGGGGACGTGCGTAACGGCACCACAAACGCGCCGCACTTCACAGAAAATGACGACTTGTGGTTATCGGGCCAACTTTCGATCGATATGAACCGCGTCAGTCCTGCTGACGAGTTCTCAGTGGGAATGCCGCCACCGCCCGACAGCGCGACGCTGGTTCTCGTGGCCCTGAGCGGCCTTGGAATCTGGAAAATCAGTTGTTCCGCGAGAAAACTACGGGCAGTCAGCTTCCCGGAATGGTTTGCGGCGGAGTCGCCGTCGCAAATTGGATTCGTCCAGCGGATCGAGCCGGAAATTCTCGCCGGCCGTCTCACTTTTTCGCAATCTTTCATCCCGTCGGCGTGTCTGGAATATCGACCGCAAGTCCATGGCGCGCAAACGGGGGGACAAACGGGTTGTCATCTCCGGTCTCGGGATCGAATTCACGCGAACATTTCGCCGCGCGCACCGCCATTTTTCTCGGAAAGACTTGAAAGAAGTTGGAAGAATGCGGTACGATGAAACAAACATTTTTTATAGAACGTAGGAGCACATGGAAATGAAGAAGTCATTGTTCTCGCTGGCAGCAGTCGCTGCACTCGCTTTGCCGGCGTTCGCCGGTCTGAACATGGGCGATGTTCAGTACAACCCCGCTCTCAACGGCACGGGTGAAATTGGATCGTCCGGCCCGTGTTACACATCGGGTCTGCCGAGCTGGGTGAATGCTCAGAGCCTCAAGAATGAGCTCGTTGCGCCGATTCAGGGAATTCCCGGCTTTTCGCAGTTCGAAGGTACGGTCGAAAGTGCCGTTTACTACGTGAACGGCGTCGATGCGAGCGGCGGTCTCGGGTTCACCTACCGGATCAACCTCTCCGGCAACAGTGCACCGAACCTCGTTCGTGCGTCGTTGGCAGCACAGGGCTGGCTCAGCGTCAATATCTTTGACGCGGGCTCGGACGGCTCGGGCAACACCGCAGCCGCGACCGGCAACACGACCTGGACCAATGGTGATCCGTACTTCATCGAGCGCGATGCGATCGCTGGCAATCCGCAGTGGACGTTCCGCCTCGGTACCGACGGCACCACCATCAATCCGAACCAGTCGTCGGCACTGGTATGGCTCGAAACCGATGCAGAAATCTGGCGTGAATCCGCCATTTCGCTGCTCGACGGTGGTGCAGCAGGCGCTGCACGCATCCTGACCGTTGCCATTCCTTCGCCTGCCGCTGCAGGTCTCGGAATGTTCGGCGTTGCCGTGCTTGGCGCGATGCGTCGTCGCATGAGCTAACGCGATAAATCGCCAATTAGCGAACGGATTTCGCTAATCTCACCAACCAAAGAGAGCCCCGCGCAGACGATCGTCGGCGCGGGGCTTCTGGTTTTTTGCGCAAAAGGACTGCAGGCGAAATCTCGATTGTGTCGTGACGCCCTCGTGCGGGAGGTACGGTATCAGAACAGAGCATTCAATTCACGCAGCCGCGCTCAAACTCAAAATGATATGGCGAGACTGCAAATTGCAATGGTCGAAGTGCGGTGGTACATCGAGCACGAGAACCGTGCTCGATGATTTCTCGTCTCAACTATTTAACGAGCCACTTCTCGATGGCGGCGGTGAGCTGATCCATGGCAAAAGGCTTGTTGTTGTATTCGCGGACGCCGAGTGCCTCAGCGTACTGCTTGTGGCGCTTGCCCTGATTTCCGGTTATCATGATGACGTGCGGCTTCTCGTTGCTGGGAATTCCCTGACGAAGCTTTTCCAGCACCAAGAATCCGCTTTTTTGCGGCAGCATGATGTCCAGGACGACAATGTCGGGGGCCTGCTCCCCGACCAGCCGTAACGCGGTATTGCCGTCATTTGCGACAAACAGTTCCGCGCCACTGTCGGAAAGCGCGGCCTGAATCGCGCCGGCGATATCCGGATCGTCGTCAACGATTACAATCTTCTTTCCGTCATATGGCTCAGCCATCTGCAAGCTCCTCAAAAAGCGTGTGGCGAGATTGTATGAACACGGACGAAGTGTGACAACATACGACATGTCCGCCTTTTCAAGGCAGTGCCCGGTCGCAGCACTGAGGACACCGGAGAAACGGATGAAGGAATCGAAACGAAACGTTCTTGTCGGGCTGTTTGTCCTGCTCGGTTTCGGCGGGCTGATCGCCTTGGTGCTGCTCTTCGGAAATCATCCGACATGGATGGCACCGGCGAATACGTATCCGCTGGAAATCCAGTTTCGCAACGCCGGCGGCATACGTGTTGGAAATATTGTGACCGTGAACGGAATCGAAGTCGGGCGGGTCACGAGTATCGGCTTGTATGATCCGCAGAACCTCGAAGCGGACTTCAACGTTCGCGTCGTCGTCGCGATTCAGAATCAGTTCAAAATTCCTGACGGCAGCAGCGCTACGACGAACGAGCCCGTGCTCGGACAGGGACGCCCGGATATTCAGATCGTTCCCGGCACCGGTGGCCTGCCGCTGTCGGCGGGTGCCCGAATCACCGGCCGCGTGCTGGGTGCGGTCGAAACGCTTTTTCCGAGCGACATTGTTTCAACTTTCACAAGCTCCGCCGACCAGATTCGCGTCACGGGTGCCGCACTCACTCCCGTGCTGGACGACCTGCACAAGATTCTTCGCCGCCAATCGCCTGACGAGGTTGATCGCTTCGCGGAAGTGGAAGGAAATCTTTCGAGCGCCGTCGCACGTTTTGATGATCTGATGAAGCATCTGAACCTGCTGATCGGAGATGAGGATACGAATGCGAAACTCCGGGCGTCCGTTGCGAACCTGTACACGATGACCGAAGACGGCAAGGAAGCGATGGGCGATTTTCGACTGGCGGCCTCGGATACCCGTGCGTTGATGGAAAACGCGGCAACCTCGCTCGAATCCGCCAATCGCACGCTCGCAAGTATCGAAGGGACGTCAAACGATCTGCGCGGCCGGATCGTCAACAGTCTGACCAAAGTGGACCAGTTCATGGATACCATGAATCGCTTGATGCTGCCCATCAGCCGCGGCGAGGGCACGCTCGGTCGCATGCTCAGTGATAACGATCTATACGATGCACTCGTCATTACGTTAAAACGGTTCGCGGCAACGATCACGGACTTCCAGGTGCTCGCGAAAGAATGGCAAAAGGGCAAGGTTCGCATCACGTTCTAGTCCATCTGACGTTCCAATCGTTGCGTCCATGCCTCCGTGTCGACTGTCGAATTTCAGGGATTCGCACTGCCAGATCCCTGCGAAGGGAATTGCGCCCATCTCGTTGCCTTGGAAGATGCGAAGCTGCTCTTCCTGGTCGGATACATTCAACCCATTGTGCCAATCGGTCGATTTTGACTGAATGGGCTTCGTATACGCTGAGCTAGCCACCCGCGCACATCCCGCGCACGTTTTGCCCGGACTGCAATGTCGAAATTGCGCGGGGTTCGTGCGTTTTTTCGCGCTGTGCGTCAGCGTATTGTTTGTTCCGCTCGCGTCGGGGCAGATGCGCGGTGAATTGCAGCAACCGGGCGCCATCCAGATTCTCAAGAACTTTGACTTTCTTGAGCGGCCGCTGGGCAACTATGAGGAAATGCCCATGTTCTGGACCCGGCTCTCCGGAATGGGACTGCCGCGGTTCTCCGATACGCAATTTGACTTCGAGATCGGGCATCTGGCCCCGCCGTCGGTCCGGTTTGATCTCCGCGGTGCGAACATCGCGATGGAGTACACGCGAAACGACATCCCGGTTGAAGCTGACGGCGATTACCGTGCCGTGGCGTGGGTCCGCGTGGAGGATCTCGAGTCCGCGCGGGCAATGA
>JBFWWY010000049.1:0-11021 GCA_050245935.1 Phycisphaerae bacterium
TCTTCAAGGTCACCGACGTTGAATTTCCAGTTTTTGTCCGCCTCATCCAGCCGCGCCTGCAGGCGTTCCCTTTGCTCATCCTTCGAAATGTGCAGAAAGAACTTCAGAATCGTTGTCCCCTCTTCCGCAAGCATCTTTTCGAAGTGATTGATGTGATCGTAGCGCCGCGACCAGATTTCTTTCGGCACCAGCTCATGCACCCGCACCACAAGCACATCCTCGTAATGACTGCGGTTGAAAATGACAATCTCGCCGTTCTTGGGCGTTTCTCGATGGACGCGCCACAGATAATCGTGGGCCAGTTCATCAGTCGTCGGCTTCTTGAAGGATGCCACGCGTACCCCGACCGGATTCACGCCATCGAAAACGTGGCGGATCGTCCCGTCCTTCCCCCCGGTGTCCATCGCTTGAATCACGATGAGAACCTTGTGTTTGCATTCGGCGTAAAGCAGTTCCTGCAGCGCCTCCAATTCGTCGTTCAGAATCTCGAACTCAGCCTGACCCTCCTCTTTGTCGCCGTCGAACGACTCGGTGGCATCCGGCGGATAATCTGACAGCTTGATCTTCGTATTCGGTTCAACGCGATAACGTTTCATCCCAACTCCCGCACAATTCGTAGCGTCGGACCCCCGAGTCCGACGGCGTACCACAATTCGTAGCATCGGACCTCCGAGTCCGACGGCGTGTTACAGGTCGTAGCGTCGGACCCCTGAGTCCGACGGCGTGTTACAGGCCGTAGCGTCGGACCCCCGAGTCCGACGACGTATCAACGTACGTCGGACCTCCACCTTCAGCCCTACAAATTCGTCCCGAAACCCGCCCTTTCCGGCAGCGTCAACAATCCCGAATCGAATTTGACGAGTTCCGCATAAGGATCATTCGCCAGCAAAAGCGCGCCGTCTAGATCGACATAATCCACCAAGCGCGCAACCGTCAGCGCCGGCACAATCGCGAGACTGGAGCACACAAAGCAGCCCAGCATGATTTTCATTTCCGCCGCCCGCGCAATCGCGATCATCTTCAATGCTTCGCGCACGCCGCCGCACTTGTTGAACTTGATATTCACCCCATCGACATACCCGATCAGCTTCACGACGTCCGCCGGCCGCTCGCAGCTCTCGTCCGCAAAAATCGGCGCCACGCCCAACTCCCGCAGCGGCTTCAATTCCCGCCAATCCGCTTTCGGTAAAGGCTGTTCGATCATTGTCGGCTTGAATTTTGCCAGTGCACGAATCCGTTGCGGCGCAGTCGTCGGATTCCACCCCTGATTCGCATCCAGCAGCAACGGCCCGCTAAACGATTCTCGTATGATTGCCAGCGTTTCTTCGTCGTGTTCGCCGCCGACTTTGACCTTCAGGCGATCGAACCCCGCCGCCATCGCTTCTTGCACTTTTGTGCGAATCACGTCAAGCGAGTCGATGCCGATGGTCATTGTCGTCTTGACCCGCGGCTCCGGCAGGCCCAGCATTCGCCACACCGGCAGCGCCAACTTCTTGCCGATCAGGTCGTGCAGTGCGTTTTCCACGGCCGCAATCGCGGCGCGCTGCCCGTCGCAATGATCGATCCAGCGATCAATCAGCTCCACAACCGCAAACGGATCGGTCCCCAGCAACCCCGCGATTTCATCGAGTGCCTCTTCCGTCGAAGCCGGCGACTGCCCATACAACATCGACGGCGTCGCTTCGCCGAATCCGTGAATACCGTCGTGTTCCAGGTCGACGACCAGCGTTTTCTTCTCGTCGGCCCCGCCCTGCGACGTCGCGAATCGATGCCGCATTTTCAGGTCCTGCCAGCGCCACGTCAGTTTCATGTCGCGTCCACTCCCTCATCCTCTTCCTGCTCGCCATCCACCACAACATCCCGCAAGGCAGAGATACACACGATCGGACCGCGCTCGACAAAGACGCGCTTTCGATTGATGTTCCGGACGCCATCGCGTTCGAGCTGATGCGCGATGCCGACATACTCTTCCTTCGTCGCATGTCCGTCGCTGCGATCATGAACATCCGCATCGCGCAACCACAGGCCCCGCTCGTCGATCGCTTCGAGGGTTCCAATGATCACCAATGGCCCTTGGGTATCGAGCACAACGCGCTGATTCAGATATTGCTCAAGCTGGTCTTGTTGATTCATACCGCCTGTCCGTGGACGAATTTCTTCGACTACCATAACGTTTCATGCAGCAGGTTACGTGCCGATGGGCACTCGCGGAATGCGCCACGCCGAGGAACGGCATGATCCGACATCCCGGATAAAGACAAACGACCTGTTGTTGTGCCGCCGCGGCGTGCGCATCGGATTTTTACACCAGCATGGAACATGATCGGGCAATTGTACTCCGCCTGACGGAGTATTCCGAATCCTCCCAGATCGCAACAATGTATGCGCGATCCGCCGGGAAGCTGCGCCTCCTCGCAAAAGGCGCAAAGCGCAGCACCAAGGCCCGATTCTCGCCGGGCATGGACCTCCTTGAACTGGGTGACGTGGTGTATATTCGCCCGCGTGGCGACACACAGCTCGGTACCCTCGCCGAGTGGCGTCAACTCAGTCTGTTCCTCGATCTGCGCACCTCGCTCAGAAATCTTCAGGCCGCAACCTACGTTATTGAATCGCTCAATGTCCTCACGGAAGACAGCGATCCGCACCCCGATCTTTTCGATGCGACCGTGCAGACCCTGAATAGATTTGCGTATTCCGACGACCCGCTTGCTGTGGTGACCCAGTTTCAGCGGACATTGTTGCATGCCGTCGGCTTTGATCCCAATTTCTCAACGTGCGTGCGCTGTGGCGCGCGGCGCACCGCCGGTCGCAGTGGACGGTTCGCATTCGCGGTCGGCGGCCTCATTTGCCGCAATTGCATTCGACCCAGTGACCGCAGTGTGCTGGTTTCCGCGAACCTGTTGGATCGTCAGCTTGCCGGCAGCGCGGAGTGGTTCCCGATTCTGGATGCGTATGTCACGTTCATCGCAGAGCGCGCGATCCGCAGCGCCTCTGCAATGCAACCGCCGTACCAGCCCCTGTCAACGGACGGAAACCCGTAGTTTCCTGTCCTGCGCGGGATATCCGTTCCGCGCGAGCGACATTGATTTGCGGGGAAAGATTCTCGCCGCGTGCACGAATTTTGTGCATGGGGAACATTTCTTGCTACCCCGTTGCACCTCGCCGCGCAATTCGCAAAAATGTCACTGGCGACGCAAACCACTGCTATAATCAGGCTGCGTCTCGCAACCGTAATCGGAAAAAAAACAAGCGATCTATGAATAATTCCGCTGATTCGAAATCCGTTCTCGTTCCACTTTTCCCGCTCCCGCGCGTCGTTTTGTTCCCCCACGCCGTAATGCCGTTCCATCTGTTCGAACCGCGCTATCGAGCGTTGGCGAGGGACCTCGCACAATTTGATGGTCGGATCGGAATCTCGGTCCTGAAGACTACCGACGATCATTCATATTTCGCACAGACGGCGCCCATCCATCAGACAATTTGCGTGGGCAAAGTCATCGGCGCTGAAAAGCTGCGGGATGGCACGCACAACATTCTCGTGCGCGGTGCGTTTCGCGCGTCCATTGTGGAAGAGGTTCGCCAGAACCCTTATCGCGTCGCCAGGGTTGTGCCGGACGCCGCGTCACGACAGCCGTGTGGAACCATTGCCCGGCAAATGGGACGAAAACTGCGCGACGCGCTGACCAGTGATTGCGGGCTGGATTCGTGCATGCTCGAACAGTGGCGCCGAATCGTTGCCGCGCCGGTTCAGCTCGACATGATGACCGACTTGATCGCCGGAGACTTTCCGGCCGCCCCCGAGCTGAGATATGCTTTGCTCGCGGAGGGCTCTCCGGAATCGCGCGCCAGCATGATCATTCAGTGTCTCGGCACCCTTCGCAATATTCGCCGCGCAAAGCTTCGCGGCCAACAGAACGTCGAACTTGCACGAAACTAGCGCTTCTGTATTCCGGAACGGCTCGAGCGTATCCGCCGCCGCCACTCGAAGTAGTTCGCTCCTTGAATCGTACATTCGGCGAATCGCCGTCGCGGAATCACACTCCCTCTTCCGGCACGCAAATCTCCCCCTCGATCGACACCCAGCACTTTCCGGCAATCTTGACGCGCAGTTCGCTTTCGCGCGTATCGACCAAACCGACCACCTTTCCGCCGCGTCCGTCCGGAATGCCCTGCAGGCAATTCATCGCATAGATGCCCTCGTGGTGCGGCGCGAGATTGTGCTCCGCGAGAATGCGGCAAAGCGGCCCGTGCAGCGTGCCCGTTACCGGATCCTCATCAATTCCACATACCGGCGCAAAAAACCGCGAACTCGCATGAATCATCGGCGATAATGTCTTCGTCGTCGATACGCCGACGTCCCGCAATTGATTCTCGAAGCACCACTCTGCGAGCGCGCCGAAATTTGGCCGCAAATTCGCCAGAATCTGCCACGACGAGACGAACACAATCAGAACACCGGCGCGTGTCTTCAACATGGGAATGCTGGTATCGAAATCGTCCAGTGCGCAGCCAAGCACATTCGCGAGCTTCAGCGCATTCACGCGCGCCGGCTCCAGTTTCGGCACGGGCATCTCCAGCCACCACAGCGGCGCGTCTGCCGTCGCGTCACCGGCAATTTCCCCCGTCACCGGCAGCACGCCTGACCGCGTCGAAAATCGATAGGAAAGTTGGCCGTCGCCGCGATTCGACGCGCGCGAACGCGCGTAGAGCGCATG
Organism: Phycisphaerae bacterium; assembly: GCA_050245935.1. Taxonomy (GTDB): domain Bacteria; phylum Planctomycetota; class Phycisphaerae; order UBA1845; family Fen-1342; genus JALHOX01. The sequence goes on from JBFWWY010000049.1 coordinate 4,716, forward strand.
CGCCGCCGCCACGGTCGCATGACCACAGAAATCCATTTCTACCCGCGGGGTAAACCAGCGCAGGGTCGCGCTTCCGTCCGGTTGGATGTCCGTCAGGAAGGACGTCTCGCTCGCGTTCACCTCGCGCGCCATCGCGCGCATCTGTGCGTCCGATAGCGGCGTGTCACAGAAAACGATCCCTGCCGGGTTTCCGGTCATCGCGCGTTCCGCGAACGCGTCCACGAGCATGAATGGCAGCTTTTTCACAGTCGCCCCCTATTCCTTTATCCTGCCAGCAAAACCCAGTACAACCCGCTTGTCAATCGCAAACCCCGTTGCCTGCGCCACGACGAGCGGATACGACGCACGTGCGCCGCGCTGTAAACACTTGCCGTCACGTGTCGCGAACATCTCGAACGTCTGCTTTGAGAGTATCGCGACTGCATCGCCGACAACTTCAATATGCGTCTCGTCGTCAATCGCGACGTCGCGCTGCCAAACCGGCGCGTGCTCGCAGGACCAAAACGCGAGAATGCCCTGCGGGTGCACAACGTCCGCTGCCTCTGACACATTTGCCCCGCTTTGCGCACTGCGCTCAAACACCAATACAATCGCCACGCCGCCCGGGTTCGCGGGCGCGGGGCTTCGGGATTGCGTTGCCACCCATGCCGACCGCGTATGCCAGCCTGCTGGAAAGTCGAACGCTGCCGCACCGCTACTCGATACCGTCACCAGGCGATCGCGAAAAATCACACGACATTGATCATCCTTTGCGAAAGAATGCAAAGGATCGCGTTGTTCGCTCGCGAACAGCACTCGCATTGCAGCGACGGCCAGCGGCTGCGAAATGTCGACAATGCGAAATCCTCCACTGTGAGCGAACATCATGCAAACGTTGCCGTCGAACGACATTAGCCGCGCCCGCGCAACTCTCGGTATCGGCCATTGCGCCGCAACGGTGCCGTCATCGAGCCGCAAGCGATACGCCGCGCCCTCGCGCGTCGCGACGACAAGGCCGTCATCCAGCGCGGCGCTCGGATGCAGCCGATCGAGAAATTCGGGATCATCCACCAGGCGCGGCTGTACGAGCAGATCCGAGTAAAACGCCGGTGTATCGCGCGACTTGCCGAAATCGAGAAACGCGACCCGCGTCGGCAACACTGCCGCATAACGCGTGCTTGAGTTGCCTTCATCGGAGCGCGATATTGCGACGACAGCATCAGAATCTGGAATCGGCCCGAGCAGATACTTCTCGCGAACCGTTCCGCTCTGCGCATCGAGAAAAATCAATTCACCGCGTTCCGTCGCGGCGATGATGTGCGCCGAAGTTCCGCTGCCCGCTTGTCGCGCCCAAAGGACGTTCGAATCCGCTTCATAGCGCCAGGCCGCGTGAGCCGTCAGCGACGAGTCATCCGCAAACGCAAGCTGCCCAATCAGTACAAAAAGTATGGAGAAAAGTGCACGACCTGCTACAGCGCCCCGCACGTCAGTCCCCCACCCTGAAAGGGCGGGGCACCCAAACCAGTAGCGTCCGTGCCCCCGTGCCGGACGTTTCGGTAGTCCCGACGAGTCGGGATGCCTCCGTGCCGGACGCGGGCCCTGCGCAAAATTCAAACATTTTCGCCAGCACTGTTCGTCAGTCCCCCACCCTGAAAGGGTGGGGCACCCCTTCTTCGCTTGACAATTCCGATCCGAATATGTTGGCGAACTCATCCGAACCCCTCGCGCCAAGCGAGGGGCCGAGACGCGCGAACGCCGTGCTACGTACCCTTGTCGCGCGCCGCGACACAACTCGCATGCCCTACGCGTAACTGTGAATCCCCACGATGTACGTGTTCACCACCCACCAGTTGAATGCCATCATTGCGGTGCCGATGACCGACACCCACGCCGTCCACAGCCCGCGTTTTTTCACCACCAGCCGCGTGTGAATGAGCAGCACGTAGATAATCCACGTGTTCATCGCGAAAACTTCCTTCGGATCCCAGCCCCACGGCCGGCCCCACGCGTAATCCGCCCAGACCGCGCCGAGAATCGTCCCGACGAAGAGCATGATGAACACGAGATTCAGAATGATCAGGTGAATCCAGTCAAAGTTGTTGAGCCAGTGCGGCAGATTGTTCGTCGTCCGCTCATCGCCGGGCAATGCCCCCGCCATGATCGGACGTTCTTCAAGCGGCTGATCAATCGCGACGCGGCCGACGCCGGGCGCTTCGAGCACAGTTTGTTCGCGCCCTTGCGCAAACTGGCGCACCAGAATCGCGCCGATTGTGCCGAACGCCCACAGCAAACCCACCGAAAGCATCGTGTACGCGATGAACACGACGCCGCCGCGCGGCAACCAGCCGAGCGAACTGAACACAATCGCGATCACAATCAGCGACAGCGCGATCGTCGGTCGCAGATGCCGCGCGATTTTCGGCAACGCCAGCAGCAGGAGCGCCGCGAGCGCACCGACTGCGACAAAGCCCCAGCCCAGATTCGGCGCAATCTTCGAAGGACCGGCGAGCACGGTCGGGGCGGCGTGCGTCAGCCGCTCAAACATCGGCTGCGTTGCGACAACCAGCATCAGGCCGCCTAAGCCGAACAAAAAGCCGCCTTCCACGGATCGTACCGGTGCGCGCAGGAAGTAATACGAAAACAAGTACACAAACGCAATCACGCCGGCAAGGAAAATCATGACGTAAGAAATCGTGATCAGCGTGGTGTGAATGCGCAGCATCAGGTCATCGAGAATGTTCATGATCGAGCTGATCGAACCGCCGCCGGGGACGACAAAGTGGCCGACAATCAGCGCGAAAAAGCCGGTCACAGTCGCAGCGACGAGCAGCAGCCGCGTGCGGAAAAACAACTCCAGCACAACAATCGTCAGAATTGCGCCTGCCGTCGCAAACGTAATGGCTTCATACATATTCGCGTTCGGAATGCGGCCGAGAATCAACCAGCGCAATCCAAGACCGTAACAATGCACGCCGAGCGCAGCGCACGTAAACAGCAGCGTAATCCACCAGGGAACTGACCACCGCGTCACCAGCGCCACAACGCCGAAGAGGAAGCCGAAGAGATACAGCCAGTAGCCCCACGCAAATTTCCCCATGCCGTAATACTGCGAGAATGCAGTGCGCTGCAGCGGGCTGAGATAGGTTCCCTCGCGCGCCAGCGTCGGCAACACTTCCGCGAAGCGATTCAGCGCCGTTTCCACACCCGCTGCGTCGCCGCTACGCCACGCGTCGCCGAGCTGCCGCCAATTCCCGTAAATGACCGTGGCCTGCTTCGGCGTGATGCCTTTGACCGGCGTGCCGAATTTTCGCAGCACGTCCTCAAGTTGCGGCATGCTCGCATTTTCATTTGTAATGCCCAGCAACGCCGCGTTGGATTGCAGTTCCAGCGGCGAATACCACAGCCCCTGCTCATCGACGAGCGGATTCGGAACCATTCGCAGCGCCAGCGGCATGCGCTTGCAGTAAAACTCGGCGCGACGCACACGCGCCATCGCGCTGCGTGTGTCGAAACGCGGGGCGAGCGCAGCCATCCGATCCAGCACGTCGGGATGGAACATCTCGCGCGGCGTCATGTAGCCGGTACGGATAATGCGGAAGCGGGCGTCGTCGCTGAGCGTCGCGCTGAGGTCGAGTCGCAGCCCACGCTCCTTAATCTTCACCAGCGGCGTGTCGGCGTAGTCAACAGGGTTGAAGAGCCATTCCATCAGCGACGCGAGCGGGCTCAGGCCCGGAAAATGCTCTTTGCCGTACATCGCGTAGAGCGCGTCGGCGGCGAAGGCGTCGAAGGTCTTGTAGACGTTGGAATCCTGCACGACGATCAGCTTCGCCTGCGACCAGTCGACCGCAGCGTCCAACTCTTTCGCGCGGTCCGGCGTCGGGAACTCGACATCGGCGAATGAGGGCGAAGCGCACGCGAGCAAACCCACCAAAGTCATGTAGAGTGTGGCAGGCCGCCGCGCGGCAACCGTTCCATTATTCGGCGGCACATCGCCGAGTTGCCACATCGTTTGTTTCATTTGCCGATACAACATTTTCTCCACCAGGACACTTCGTAAATTTTCATTGACGATCAGAGCCGCGCCCGTGAGGAAGCGGAGGAAACTGTCGTCTATTGGAGGCGTTCGCACTTCAAAAAATCAAAGGACTCACAAGAATTTTTTGCTACGCGGATTCTATTGTTCATCCCGATTTCTAGCTCGTCCCGCTTCCTCACGGTCGCGGCTCTGATCATTTCGGGAAAAAGTTCGATTAAACTTTGACCAATGATTCCGATTCTTCACGATCGGCGGTGGAGGCGTCACGCTTTCCAACGCCGCGTGCTTGTGCGGTCGCGAGCGCTTTTCGTTTGCGACTGCTAATCAACCACGGCTTGATGTAAAACGCGTAAAAGGAGCCGAGCGGCACCAGAATGCAGCCGAGCACCATCGGCCAGATGCCGCGACGGTTCCCGACGCCGAGCACCGTGTATTCCCATTGTTCATCCTGCGGCGCGCCGCTCTGAAAATATGTCCACCGCCCCACCGTCGCGGTCACGTTCGTCTCGACATGCTGTGCGGTGATCGCGCCGTCCGGATGCTTCGCGAGAAAATCACTGCGCCAGAAGTCAGCGTTGAAGCCGCCGGGCTGGAAGCGCGCAGTCAGTTTCTCATTCGCGAGCACAAGTCCCAGATCATGCTCCTCGCGCGAGTAGATGAGTTCCAATTCGCGATCGTCCGTCGCGTCGTCGACATCTTCCCCCGGCCAGCGCACGATCAGCGGGTTGGGGGCAATTTCGGGATACTGCGAGTATGCCAGCCAATGCGTTTGCTGCCACGCGGACTGTGCGTCCTTTGCTGTAAGCTCGACGCGAATTGCGGATGCCTGTCGTCCCACGCCGGGCCGACGATGCGTGACGGGAATTACCACCGGCTGATTGACGAGTTGCGCATATTTCTCGTGATCCTGAACGATGACGTTGACCGCCGCCCCGCCCATCAGTTCCCGACGCTCCGGCTTGTCGACGGTCAGTTGCGAAGTGGACACATTGCCATCCGGGCGGATCATCGCGAGCGTGAGCGGATAATCGGGGCCTTCGAGAAAATATCCCCAGCCCCGCTCGATACTGCGATAGGTCAGGCGAATGTTGTCATCGAGCGGCGTACGGTGCCGTTCGCCGGTGCTGTCGATGTCCTGCGTCAACTGCGGAAAACGCTGCACGACCGTTCGCATAAACGACTGCTTTTCGCTGATGACATCCACCATCGCGATCGGCGTCGGTGCGCCTTCGAAACCCGGAGTTGTCATTGTCCACTCCGGCTGAAGCGCCTTGACCTTTAATTGATAAGGCGTGCCCTCGAGCGGAATCTCCTGCCCCGGGCGGATCGCAAATTTTTTCTCCAGCGGCGGATCCTTGATCTGCACAGTGAGCTCATGGATGCCGATCGGCGGCGCAAGCAGCCGCTCGGCTTCCGCCGGACTTTCGACCCATACGTATTCAAGCGGCAGTTGCGTGCCCGAGAGCGATTGCTGCGGATTGTTTGCGAAGAGAGTCTGATTGAGCAGCGTGCGATCGCCGTCGCGAATTTCGAAGCGAATCGCGGGGTTCAGATCGCGCGGCGGTTCCTGTCCGACCAACGACGGCGACGTCCGCGTGCCCACGTACGGCAGATAGCCGGTGATGGAAATGTCGAACGGCAGCGCGTCATCGCTGACGTTGATGGGCATGCGCCACTGCTCGAACCAGCCGGTGGGAATGCCGGTGTTTGCGAGCGTCGGGCGCGTGCGCTTGGATTTCACGACGTTTCCGTTCGCGTCTTCGAGCGGTGTGCCGCCGGGCAGAAAGCGCTCCATGAACTCCGGCAATTCTGGCAATACCGCGAATTCTCGCGCGGGCTCGTTCTTTTTCTCGCGCACATACAGCGCGGCGACTTCCTTGTCATAGAACTTGGTGACCCGCGTCGCGGGCTGAAAGCGAACGAGCGTGCCCGGCGAAATCTGCAGCGCCGGTTGATCAGTGGAGAGCGCGAGGGATTTTGTGCGCTGGCCGACGGTGGCCTGCAGCGAGATTTCGGAAACGGGATTGACGCCGTCGCCTTTGGTTTGCAGGACCTTGATTGCGAGGCGCTGGCGACCGTCGGCGGATGTACCTTCCCAGGTGTTTCCGTCTTCCGCGAGCATGTGTCCAAGCCGCTCGGGTTGCTGCGCGGTGAAGCGGAGGATTTCGATTTTTGGCGAGAAAAGCTGCGTGTCGCCTTCGATTTTGTTGCCGAAGTACCAGGCTGCGCCACCAGCGAGGAGGATCAAGCCGGCGTGGACCGTCCACACGCCGAGATTGGTCGCATTGAAG
>JBFWWY010000050.1:0-10907 GCA_050245935.1 Phycisphaerae bacterium
GCACGACCGAGCTATATGCGCTTGTGCACCGGCTCTGGTCTGATGTCCTTGCGGCAAGCAATTTGACCACTTCACTGGCCCCGGACAACTTTCCCCTTCCCACACCTCGCACCGGGCCTTTTTTCTGTTTTGAAAAACCCGGTCGAACGGATGTTTTATTCAACGGACGGAAACTTCTCGGCAGCGCGCAGCGACGGATCCCGCAACGTGTGCTGCAACACGGCTCCTTGCTGCTGTCAAACCGCTGCGCGGCGCATCCCGGGGCCGATCTCGGACTCGCGTCTGACGAAGTGGCGGAATCCTGGTGTTCGGCGTTCGCTGCGTTACTCGCCGAAAAACTGCAACTCCGTTTGCAGCGTGCATCGTGGAGCGAATCGCAACTTGCCGACGTGGAAATCCGGCGCGGACGCTTCGCGGATGCGAACTGGACCATGAAGTATTAGAATCCTCGTGTGGTCCCGAATACGAACCTGCGTGCATCAATGCGGGATACCTTGAAAGATTCGCTTAACTGATGTTTGAAGTTCATACAGGTGCGCGGCCGGGTCGGCCCATCATTCTGCTCCTGACCGCTGCCATCGTTCTGATGATCACGCTCGGCGTGGCGCGGTTACAAGTCGCCGCAAAGAGTGCGCTGGGTGTCGCGGTTCGTCTGCAGGACTCCCCATTCATGGTGCGGCCACCCAAAGGATGGTCAGAATCGAAGGAACAACCGGGACGATTTTACCATTCCTCGGAAGGGCGCGGGCTTTTTTCGGAATGGCAGGATCAGCGCGCCGTCGAATTTCACTATGTGATGATGTATCCCGGCGTGACGGCACGGGACGCCGCCGCGTTTCTCGTGGAAAATGTCAGCGAGCACGTCGAGAATGCCCGTCCTGCCTCCATCGGGCCTTGGCCGGGGATCGAGTTCCAGCGCTCCGGCGCCATCGTTCAGGGGAACCAGGCCATCGCACGCATCGAGATCTGTCGGGTCGCGGTGAGCCCGCGCGGCGACGCATTGATCGCGCAATATCGCACGTTCGGCACCCCCACGCTGGGCGATCTGACGCGCTTCGACGACATTTGCGACGCGGTGACCTTGTCCTCCGACGCAAACGTTGATGTTGCACAGGACGATACGGTTGCGAGCTGCGGAATCCGGCTGAAGACATTGCCGGCCTGGACGTTTTTTCGCCCGGCGCTTGCTGCAACGCCAGGATTTTTCGCCTCGCGGGCCGACGATGCCGCGCCCATCACCCTCGAAATCATCCGGACATGGCAGTCGCAACAGCGTCCGCCCCGCGCACTCGCGCTGGATCTGGCCGCGGAACGCTGGAACACCCACCCGGCTGATCTGGAAGCGCGAGACCTGCCACTCTCGCCAGACATCGCGGTGGTCGCACTCAATCGTCCCCACAATTCCACGGATCGTTCGACACTTGTGCAGCTCGGTGCCGTTTCACACGGAGATGAGGTGCTTTTGTATTGCGCCTACTCGCCGAAGCTGACTCCGAAGGATGCGGATGGGGTCATTCGTGAAGTCTTCGCCGACGTGCAATTCACGCCGCTGGCTCTCTACGAAAATCTGGCCGGCGCGAAGCGAAGCGGCAAAACCGTCATTGAAAACATTCGCGATCATGGCATAAGGCACTATTGGCAGACGCCGATTTTTCGCGACGTTTTCGCGAGCGACGACGGCGTGACGCAAATTCGACAGGAGCGGACGCGCCGCATCCGTGAATTTCGCGGGGTCACACTTCACGAAGGCGAGACGACGCTGGTTTTTGCCAGTCCGGGAATCGCAAAGCCGCTCGTCCTCTACCATGAGCAATGGCAATCGAATGACGACTGCAGCCGGTTCGAACTCTCCGGCACCCTGCCGCTGGAGCAGCCGCCTGTGGAATATGTCGAGAAGCGTGAGTCGGCCACCGGCCTCGTCTCACGTCAGATTTCCGGTGCCGTGACTCGTCGTTACACCTATCAGCCCGGACCCAACTTTGCGGTCGACCCCCCGTTGGGGGAGCTTGTTCGCGTTGCGCTCGCGACAGGTGAGGAGGAGCAAGTGCTGATCGAAACGCCGGCGATACGAGGCAACACAACCGCGTATGAATTACTCACCGTCCTCGAAAGAAGCCCGCAACGCGTCACGATTTTGACACAGTCAGATTTTCGTCCGGATGGAATTTTGCATATCATGGATGCCGCGAGCGGTGAATTGGTGGAGACAAAGAGCGCACGGACCCATCTTTTGCGCGTGACCGCAAACAAATGAGCGCCGATCGGTCGAACGTCGCAGCGATTTTTCTTTTTCACTCTGTCCTGCCGATAATACGGGTAATTGTCGAGACAGTTGGCATTCACCTACTATTCCTGACCAGGGACAACCTCGCCGCACGCAGTGAGCATTGCGCATGGAACTCGTGAAACTCAGAACCGATGACCCCGTACTCGCACCGACGATCGCGATCCGCAGCGACGGGGCCAGTCACACCTTGCCGTCTTCTGACGATGGCCCCGGAAGCGTCCTGGAAACGTGGTCCGGTCACTCGTGGCAATGCCTTCCGAGTGCCGCAATCGCCTTGAAACAACTTCCGTGCGCCGCCTGGCAGGATCCCAAGGCCGCCGGCTGGATCTGTGTTAAGCGAAATGCGCGACGCGACGTGTGGCAGGCGACAATCGGCGGCCAGAAGTACTTCGTGAAGTATTTCTTCGCCGACGGTCGTCTGCGCGAGATTCGTAATCGCTTTTTCCGCGCGCCGTGGGACTCGGAATGGGAAAGCGGCGTGTATGCCGCGAAGCATGGCATTCCCGCAGTGAGCCCGGTGGCGATGACGACGAACCTGATTCGTAGCGGCGGCACTTGCGCCGTTCTCGTGACCCATGCGGTGGAACCGTCTCAGCCATTGAATGTGTTCTGGTCCGCTTTGCAGGCCGACCCGGATTTGCGCCGTCGTCGGGAAGATGCCAACCAGATTCTGGAACGCCTCGCGCAACTAATCGCCCGTGCGCATCAGGCCGGGTTCGAACATACGGACATGCACGCTGCAAACATCCTCGTGCAACCGGTTGCGGCCCGTCGATATCGTTGCGTGTTTGTCGATCTGCAATCGGCAAAGCTGGGATCACCGATCAGCGACAATGCCGTCGTGCGCAATCTGGCACAACTGAACCAGTGGTTTCGCAAGAACAGCCCAATTTCCGACCGTATCCGTTTTCTGCGCGCGTACTTCCGTGCGCGCAACGACCTTGAAACGGCGTTCCCCAATGCGCGCGTGCTGCACTTTTCGTTCGATCAGCTCATCCGCGAGTTGGCCTGGCGCGCGGACCAGCATGCGCAGCGGCTCTGGAACAAGCGGGATCGGCGCATTCTGAAGAACGGCCGCTATTTTTCAGCGGTGAAATCCGAAGGTTGGCGCGGTGCGGCTTTTCTGCAAACGAAACAGCAGATGCCGGAGTCTGTGGCGTCAACGCTGACGCTGACGCGAGACTGGTGGGAAACCACCGCGTTGCCGTTTGTGGAACGAGCGTTTGCCGAGGGCGCGATCGAATCTCGAAAAAATTCGCATTCCGCACGCGTCGGCAAACTTGATCTGCCGCTCCCGGACGGCTCCGCCATGCAGGTGATCGTGAAAAAGCCGATCCCCCGCAATCTGCGGCGGGCGCTAGCGCTCGCCATGCCGCCCTCCCGGAGCCGCCGCGCCTGGCGCACCGGCAATGGGCTGCTGCACCGCGACATTCCGACTGCCCGACCGCTGGCGTTTGTCGAGAAGCGTAAGGGACCGTTCATTCATCAGGAATTGCTGATCGTCGAGGCGCACGCGGACGCGACCGATCTGGAATCATTCCTGCGAACCGAGTATGCACGCACATCCGCAGCCGAGTGGGTTCAATGGAAGCGGGCCGTCAGCCGTTTGCTCGAAAAACTCATGCGGGCCAATGAAGATCGGCGCGTGTTTCATCGCGATTGCAAAGCAAGCAATCTGCTGCTCGTTCAGGCCCCGACGCCAAAATTGCTGTGGATTGATCTGGACGGCATTCGGCTTCGAAACCGCCCTTTGACGGATGAAGAGATCATTCGCCCCCTCGTCCGCTTGCATGTTTCACTGATGGGAATTCCCGGCGTAACGCGTTCAGATGGGGTGCGGTTCCTCAAGTCGTATTTCAGCCGCTACGATCTCGGCCCCGACGAATGGCGAAGTATCTTGCGCAAAATGATCCCGATGATCGAGCAAAAGCAGATCGCGGCGGAGCGCCGGCGGGAATGGAAACAGAAGAAGTACAACCGCACCTGAAGCACATCGAAACGGCATCACGCCGAGACGCTGGAAAACTCGCGCACCTCCGGCACGAAGATCTTGTCCAGAAGATTCCGCTCGGTCAGAAAGCGGTACATCTCGGGTAAATCTTTGATGCAGCGCAGATCGTCATGGGTGTCCGTGCCGACAGCGATACGTACGCGATGATTTTTCAGCACATTGCACCACGCCGCACAATCGTGCGCCCGAAACTCGTTGCCCGTCATCTCCCAGATCAGCCGGGCATTGGCCATCGTGCGGACAACCTGATCGAGGGAAGTGGACGGAAAGCGCTCGGCGACGTTTGTTCGCGCGACCGCGACAGGACAGGGAAATCTCCTTGCCTGATTCGCCAGTTGCGTCAATCCTGCCCAGTCCAGCGCCCCCACCATCACATATTCGATCCCGGTCTCGGTGAGAATCGTGCGGATTTCGTTGAGATAGTCGCGATTGAATCGCCAGTGAATTTCGCAGCCGCAGTAAATCTCGAGCTTTCCGGCCCAGCGACGCCGCGCGGAGCGGACCATGCTCGCGTATTCACGGGCTTCGTTGCGAAAAACCTGTCGGAACTGCTTCTCGCTGGTGATCGCCAGCGAGGTCGGCGTACAGAACAGCGTGTCACAGATGCCCACGCCGGCAACGTCGAAATCGGCGTCGAGGTGTGCCTCGCAGATTTCATCGATGGTCATCGCGCCGTCGGAGAATGGCGTATGATTGTGCAAATTGATGATCGGAGCAGCCATCTTTCCTCCCTGTTGAGACGTCAGCGCTGGATCAACGCGCGGCGCTGCCGCGAAACGTCTGGGCTTCCCTGCCGAAACCGAATATGGCTTACGAATGTGCGCGGCCGCGTACGATTTGAGTCGCATTTTGCGAAACGCATACGGCGGCTGCTCGAAATGCACACCGATACGCTTCATAACTGGGGACGCGCCAATACGAGCGGAAATATAAGCACCTTCCACGCATCCGTCTAGTCAGCATTCTGTGGATTCTCGTCCAATCGGGAGGACTTCTCCTTCCCGGCTGTTTCCGAGGCGGCCTACAGGTTCTCACGCACAAAGTTCAAACGTGTTTCCGCGAAGTGGCGCGCGTTGGTGCGGATGCCGTGCCGGTTTTTGGGGTAGATCATGATTTCAAATAGTTTGTTGGCAGATTGCAGCTTGTAGATGAATTCGACCGCGTTCTGGAAGTGCACGTTTTCGTCGATCAGTCCATGGACAAGTAAAAGCTTTCCCTGCAGGTTCGACGCGGCTTTGCTGACGGACGAGAGATCGTAGCCTGCCGCGTTGTTCTCGGGCTTTTGCATGTAGCGTTCGGTGTAGATCGAGTCGTAGTTCCGCCAATCGGTGACCGTGCCGCCGGCGATGCCGACCTTGAATACTTCGCTGTGCGTCATCGCATAGCTGGTCAGGTAGCCGCCGTAGGAAAAGCCCCAGATGCCCACACGATCGCGGTCGGCGATGCCCTTCTTCGCGAGCCAATCGATGCCGTCTTCCAGGTCTTGCAACTCGAGGACGCCGAGCTGTTTGTAAGCCTCCCACGCATATTTCGCGCCTTTGCCGCTGGCACTGCGCGGGTCGCACACCCAGATGACGTAGCCGTCGTTCGCCAGCAGTGTGTCAAACCACTGTCGATCGCGCGACGGCCAGCGGTTGTGTACCTGCGGCGCTTGCGGACCGCCGTAGACGAAGCACCAAACAGGGTAACGCTTCAGCGGCGAGTAGTTACGCGGCTTGATGAGCATTGCATTCATCAGGAAACCGTCGCGCGTGGGTACTTTGACAAACTCGGGTGTTGGTAAGTGATAGTCTTTGGTGGGATTTGCCGGATTCTCGCTGATCATGCGCAGGAGCGAACCGTCGGCGGCGCGCAGGTCGACACGCGGCGGTGACGATACGCTGCTGTAGGTGTCGATGAAGTAGCTGTGCGACGCATCAAACTCGATTCGATGTGTAAAGCCGAGGGCCGTGAGGCGCTGCGGCGCACTGTCGCCGCTGAGCGCAACCCGGTACGCATGATTCTCGATCGAGGAATCGAGCGTTGCGGTGACGTACGCGGTTTCGCCGGAGTCGTCGATTCCGAGGAAATCGCGGATTTCCCATTCGCCGGTCGTGATTTGTTTGCGAAGCGCGCCGCTTGCGTCGTAGTGGTAAAGATGCTGAAAGCCGTCGCGCTCGGATTCCCATAGGAACGAGCCGTCGGGGAGCCAATGCGGCTCGTCGAGGACGTTCACCCAGGCGGGCGATGTCTCGCGAATGAGCGTTCGCGATATGGCGGTTGTCGGATCGTATTCGTTCAGGTCGAGCCAGGTCTGCTCGCGATTTTGCACCTGAAAAATCACCGTCCCGCGCGGCGACCAGCTTACGCGCACGATCAGCGGCTCGTCGTTCGCGTACTTGCTGATGTCGAGCCAGGTCGTTTCGCGCGTGGCAAGGTCGATGACGCCGAGGCGGGCTTCCGGATTGGGGTCGCCGGGTTTCGGGTACGGCAGCGTTTCAAGTTCGGGGTGAGGCGTCACCTGATCGAGAATGGTGAAAATCGGCACGTCAGATTGGTCGAGCTGCAGGAATGCGAGCTTCTGGTCGTCGTCGCGCCACCAGTGGCCGCGATAGTTTCCGCGCCCGTAGACTTCTTCCTGATATATCCAGTCAAGCTCGCCGTTGAAGTAGCGGTCGCTACCATCCTGCGTCAATTGTATTTCGTCGCCGGTGGTCGTGTCGATGACGTAGAGATTGTGATTACGGACGAAGCTGATGTATCTACCGGCGGGGCTGAGCGTTGTGATTTTGCGGTTTTTGTCGGCGTCGCCGACTTTTTTGATGGTGTTCGCGGTTTTTTGATAAACGTAGAGTTTGTCCTGATGCGAGATGAGGGCGGCGTCCGCATCCTGCAATTGCTTGAGCGCTTCGCGGGCAAAGCGGCGGGTGCTGTTCTCGTCGAAGTCGGCGTGGGCGGCGATCGCGTCGCGGATTTTGGAGTAATTTGCGTCAGGGATTTCGGCGTTGGTGGCGGCATCGACGATGACCGGTTCGCTGTTGCGGATTGTGCGATAGCGGCCGGGCTCCGCGGTCCATTCGATATCGCGGGCGTAATCGCCGTCGAGGTCGATGCGGTTCGCGCCGTAGAAGTCGTCGAGCGTGAGTTTGCCGGCGCGCGGGGAGCTGCAGCCCGTTAGGAGAAAAAGCGCCGCGACGCACAATGCGCTGAGATTTTTCATGCTTAGGATCCTCGACCTCAATTGCTCTTCACCACATTTATTGTCGCGGCTTTGTAAGCGCTTTGCGCAAATGCGGCAAGATTTCTGCCTTTTCAGTTAACCAGCGAGCCTTAGCCGAATTTGAATAGACTCGTACCGGCGAGACGCCGATGCTCCTCCCCACAGTCCAGTGGCGAAAAACGCCGCCGCGCGATACCGTAAGCGGAGTGCGGACGTGCGGCGTTCGCTCATTGCCCGCAGGACCCATTCCGGGTTCGCGCGGTGCCCGCTCACATGTTCCTCATTGACGGCGTCGCGGCGAGAGTCGCGTCAGAAAATCGCCGTCGGAGAATGAGGGGCGAAAGGACAACTCATGCCCCGGCGCGACGATATTCGGCGCACATTGCTCATCGGCTCGGGCCCGATCGTCATCGGTCAGGCCTGCGAATTCGACTATTCCGGCACGCAGGCGTGTAAAGCGCTGCGCGAAGAAGGCATTGCGGTCGTCCTGGTTAACTCCAATCCTGCAACCATCATGACCGATCCGGAGCTGGCGGATCGCACTTATGTCGAGCCGGTGACGCCGGCGGTCATCGAAAAAATTCTGCAAAAAGAAAAGGATCGCGGCACGCCGATCGACTCGGTGCTGCCCACGCTCGGCGGGCAGACAGGATTGAACTGCGCGATGAAGTGCCACGAGAACGGTGTGTTCGAGCGGTTCGGCGTGCGCATGCTGGGTGCGTCGCCGGAAGCGATTCAGAAGGCCGAGAATCGCATGGAGTTTCGCAGCGCGATGATCAAGATCGGGCTGGATGTGCCGCGTAGCGCGATTGCCCGGAATTGGCAGGAAGCACAGGCGGCCCGCGACGAAATCGGGCTGCCGCTCGCGATCCGACCCGCCTACACGCTCGGCGGTTCAGGCGGCGGTTTCGCGCGGACGGCGCGCGAGTTCGAGGAAGTCTGCAAGCGCGGGCTCGAGTATTCGCCGGTCAGCGAAGTTCTGATTGAGGAATCGCTGTGGGGGTGGAAGGAATTTGAGCTGGAGGTCGTGCGCGATCGCGCGGACAATGTCGTCATCATCTGCTCGATCGAAAATTTCGACCCGATGGGCGTGCACACGGGAGATTCCATCACCGTTGCACCAGCCCAAACACTGACCGATCGCGAATATCAGCGCATGCGCGACGCGGCAATTGCGATTATTCGCGAGATCGGCGTGGATACCGGCGGTTCGAATATTCAGTTCGGCGTACATCCCGAGACCGGGCGGCTGGTCATTATCGAGATGAATCCGCGCGTGTCGCGCTCCAGCGCGCTCGCCAGCAAAGCGACGGGTTTCCCGATCGCGAAAATCGCGGCCAAGTTGGCAGTGGGCTATACGCTCGACGAATTGCCGAATGACATTACGCGGACGACACCGGCATGTTTTGAGCCCGCACTCGACTACTGCGTTGTCAAAATTCCGCGCTGGACGTTTGAGAAATTTCCCGAGGCTGACGAAACGCTGACGACGCAGATGAAAAGCGTCGGCGAGGGTATGGCAATCGGACGCACCTTCAAGGAAGCGCTGCAGAAATGCATTCGTTCGATGGAGATCAAGCGATTCGGGCTGGGTTTGGACACGAACGATCGCTGGCTTGAAACCATTACCGGCAAGCCGGCCGCTCGTGAGACCGCACAACGCGACAAAGCTGACATTTCCGGGGATGAGTCCGCGCGGGTCGCCGGGCGACGCTCGGGCGAAGCGCCCGCGGACACCGAAGAAGGCCGCGCGCCGGGTTGGCCGATACCGACAGAAGTGCTCGAAGAAAAATTGCGCGTCCCCGCGCAGGGCCGCTTGCATTACATTCGTTATGCGCTCAAATCGGGCATGACGATCGAGCACATCAATCGGCTATCAGGAATTGATCTCTGGTTCCTGGACAATATTCGCGAGCTTGTCGCGTTTGAGGACGAACTTCTCGCGGCCCGCGACGCGGCTAAGCAACAATGTGAAGTGACAAGGGAACAAGTTAACAACGTAACGAAGAAACAAAGCAACGACGTTACAAAGCTCGAGCGGCTTGACGCTTCGGGTGTCGCGACGTTGTCACCTTGTCACGTTGATACATTGTCGCCGCTGCTTTCCCGCGCGCGGTCGATGGGTTACAGCAACGTGCAACTTGCGGCGATCTGGGGGATGACGCCGAGCGAGGTTTCGCCTTTATTGGCGGATTGTGGGTTGGTTACGCGCTATCGGCTCGTCGACACCTGCGCTGCGGAGTTTGCCGCCGCGACGCCGTATTACTACGGGACAAACGAAGCAAGCACGGTGACGCGATGGGACGATGAAACGGTGAAACGGTGCGACAGTGAAACGGAAAATTCGCTAGAAAGCAGCAGTTATTCAGCAGACGTAGCCGCGCCTGTATCACCGTATCACGGTATCACTGTTTCACCCTACGCCGACGAACTCCGCCTCACCGACAAACCGAAAGTGGTAGTGCTCGGCGGTGGGCCGAATCGCATCGGTCAGGGCATCGAGTTTGATTATTGCTGCGTGCATGCGGCGCAGGCGGCGCGCGAACTCGGTTTCGAAGCGGTGATGATTAATTCAAATCCCGAGACCGTAAGTACGGACTATGACACGAGCGACCTGTTGTTTTTCGAGCCGTTGACGCATGAGGACGTGCTGAATGTTTGCCGGAGATTGTCGAGGGTTGAGGGTTCAGGGTCGACGGTCGAGAAGGAATCGGTATCGGATCACTCAACCCCCAACCCTCAACCCTCAACCCTCCGCGGTGCAATCGTGCAGTTCGGCGGCCAGACGCCGTTGAACCTCGCGCGGGGATTAGAGAAAGCCGGCATTCCCATTCTCGGCACGTCGCCGGACGCGATTCATCGCGCGGAGGATCGCGAGGAATTTTCGCGCATTCTCGAAGAGTTGCATCTGCAGGCGCCGCCGAGCGGCATTGCGCGATCGTTGAAGGAAGCGCGCGAGGTCGCGAATCGCATCGGCTATCCGGTGCTGGTGCGACCGTCGTACGTGCTGGGCGGGCGCGCCATGGAAATCTGCAACAACGAGAGCGATCTGCGGCATTATATGGCGAATGCGGTCGACATCAGCGACGGCCACCCGATTCTGATTGATCGATTCTTGTCAGACGCGATCGAAGTCGACGTCGACGCCGTGCGCGACGGGACGCACACGGTGATCTGCGGCGTGCTCGAACACATCGAGGCGGCGGGCGTCCACTCCGGGGATTCGCTCATGACCTTGCCGCCTTACTCGCTCTCGGCGGCAATCGTGCAGCAGATGCACTACGCCGTGAAGCGGCTCGCGGAGCGCATCGGCGTGATCGGTCTGATGAATGTACAATTCGCGTTCAAGGACGAGGATATTTTCGTTCTGGAAGTCAATCCGCGCGCTTCTCGTACCGTGCCTGTTATCG
>JBFWWY010000051.1:0-10891 GCA_050245935.1 Phycisphaerae bacterium
GTGCTCTTCCGATCTGGAAACGCTCAGGAGATGTCGCCGCAATTCGGGAGCCGCGTCCTGATCGGTGTTAACGATGATAACTCGAACCGTGTCGCTCACTGACGGCTTACCCTTCTTTGTATCATTCAATCACTGCAACGTTCATCCGCACTGGCCGACTACGCAGTACTCGTTGATCCGCGCCGGCGTATCGCCGAACAGGGGCCGCGTGTCCGAGCATGCGTGAACCAGACGTTCAGTTGCGGGGCTTCGTGCAGCGCGTCTTACTCAATGAGGACGACCGGACGTTTCCCACCTAAGGATCGGAAAATTGTCTGCAGCTCTTCTGTATATTCTTCGGGCGCGCCTGAAGCGAAGAACTCCCGGCCCTGCGTGCGATTCGCGATTTCCCGCATCAGTGCGCGGTCGGCCCCATAACCGACGCTGATCGTGTACACGACGATTCCTCGGTCGGCGCATTCGTTTGCCGCCGATAACGCGTGTGCGCGACCGCCGGAATCATTCTTTGTTGCGAATTCATCAATATTGGGCGCGCCGTCTGACATCAGCACGATAATCTTGAACGCCGAGTCGCGTCCGCGCGACGACTCCAATTCGTTGATCGCTTTCCAGAGGCCACCGCCGATGTTCGTATTTCCATCGATGTGCGCCGCCTGGCGCTCGAACAATTTCGTCGCGACCTGCTGAACATTTTCCGTCAGATCGACTTCGTGCCGCGCGGTGGTGCCGAACGTCGCGAGCGAAAGCTGGTCGGCACCGTTCTGACTTTCGAGCGTGTCGGCAAGGACCTGTACCGAATCCTTCACGGCCTGTAAGGGCTGTGCCGGCGTGTGCCAGATCTCGCTGGATTCTTGATACGACGGCCGGACGCGCAGCATGTAGTCGATGTACGTTTTGATGCCGTAGCGATAATGAAACTGTGCTGCGCCGGGCTCGCCGGTCGGGTAATAAGATCCTTGCACGAAGTCGATGTAATCTTTCCAGGGCCAACTCACGCCGGTGGGGAGCGGGATCCACGTCACTTCGTTTGCATCGACGTTGTTGTCGCCGTTTCCGCCAGCGCCCATGACGGATCCCGTCTGCCCACTTCGCCACGTCGCCAACCCGAGCAGGGCACCCGCGCGACTTTGCCAGCGACCGGGTGAATTGTCATTTGCGCCGGACAGCAGTGCCGCGCGCTCGTTTGCGGTGTATCCCGCGTTCGCGAGTTGCGACGAAAACGTCGTGCCGGACGAATTCTGTCCGCGTTGAATGCGTACGAGGCCGGGATCGGAATCCGCGCTGTAGGCTCCGGGAATCAGCGCATTGCCCCATTGCGTCATGAATCCGAACGTGGGGCCAAGATCAGAAGCGTACTCACTATCGAGTTCCGAAGCAGGCGCATAGGGCCGGCTTGGCGCCGGGCCGTCGAGCGCCGCCCACACGTCGCGCATATTGCTGTAGCCGCCGTCGTTGCGGTTCCAGAACATGGTCTCGCTGTCAAAGTTCATGGACGCTGAAAGATCGATGACGAGGGCGATATCGCGCGGTACGACCGTCGCGATCGCTTCGGCACCGACGTCGGCTTTGCTCTTGCCGAAGATATTTGCGAATGTGAGGGCCAAAGAGCCATTGCTGTTCGAGTCGCTGAGCCGCATTTTTACCTTCACCGCGTTGTAGCCGCCGGTGGTAGGGAAAAAGGTGAAGCGATTCGAAGCGGAGTTGTATTCGGATCGTCCCAGGATCACGTCGCTGTCTGGATCAATGGAGATCGCATGGCCATTGGCCTCGTTGCGCGTCGCGTAGCTGGCAGCGACGGTGCGCGCCAGATGCTCCGGGAGGTGTTGGGCATCATCGCGAATGAGTTGACCGGCGGAGGCGAGCGCCGCTGCATCGGCCGCTGCCTGCAGCTCGGCACGGGCGGAGTACATGGACCCGACGTCCACGACAAGTGCGCCAACTCCAAGGATCACTGTGGCTGCGATCGCCACCTGGACGACTACGCCGCCACGTCGGACATTTCGAACATTCGTTAGGCTCGTCATCGCTTGTTCCCAAAAATCACACAACCGGGCAAACCGCTCTGCAACGAGAGTCTTGATCTCAGTTCTTTCGTGGCGGGAACATCAAGGGGTGGGAAAGCCGTCAGTCCCTTGCGTCCAGCGACCCACGCGGGTGGGAGTTGGTTCGTTTGTCGACGAAAACGATTCAGAAAATCGAGTCCGCGTTTCGCGTCCTGACGGACGCGAAACGCTGATTCAGCTCGATCATTCGAAACAGCACAGCGCATTACTCGATCAGTGCGACCGGGCGTTTTCCACCCAGGGATCGGAAAATGTGTTCCAGTTCCTCGGTGTACTCTTCGGGCGAGCCGGACGCGAAGAATTCCTGACCGTTCGTCTTGTTCGCGATTTCCTGCATCAGTGCGCGGTCCGCGCCGTAGCCGACGCTGACGGTGTAAACAATGATGTCACGATCGGCACACTCGTCCGCGGCCGCCAGCGCGTACCCGGATCCGCCGCTCGTAGAGTAATTTCCCCACTCATTCACGTTGGGCTCGCCGTCGGACATGAGCACGATCACTTTCCGCGCAGCGCCGCGCGCACGATGCGATTCCAGTTCACTGATGCCGCGCCAGAGACCGCCACCGATATTGGTGTAACTGTCAATGTGTGCAGCCTGTCGCTGATAGAGCTTGTCCGGAACGTCCTGTACTTCCATGGTCAGATTGACCTCATGTCGCGTCGTCTGTCCGAACGTCTCCAGCGACATCTGGTCCGGGCTGTCGAGCGCATCAATGGTGTCGGACAGAACCTGAAGGGCATCCTTTACCGCCTGCAGCGGCTGCTCCGGCGTCTGCCAGAGAACATCCGTATCTTCGTAGCGCGGCTTGTTGCTCAGCATGAAGTCGGTCAGGGTTTTAAGTCCGTAACGACGACGGAATTGCGTAATATCCGAGCCGCCGCTGGTGTAGCTACCCTCGACGAAGTTGATGTAATCACGCCAATGCCAATTTGCGAATGATGGTCGCGAATGCCATTGGATTTCATTGTTTTCAATGTAATTGTCGCCGTCGCCGCCGTACCCCATGGACGAGCCGGACTTTCCGCTGCGCCAGGTTGCAAGGCCGAGCAGCACGCCGGCGCGATTGCGCCAGCGATCGCTGTTGTCATCGTTCGGAGATCCGTCCAGCAGCGCCGCGCGTTCCGCCGTGTTGTAACCGGCGGAAGAGAGTGAGCTGCCGAACGTGCTGCTGCTGGCGTTCTGGCCTTTACGCAGATATTTCAGTCCCGGATCCGACGAAGCGCTGTACGAACCGGGCAGCAGGGGATCGCCCCACTGGGTCATGACGCCGTACGTCGGGCCGGTATCTCCGGCGTACTCGGTTTCCAGTTCGGAGCCCGGTTCATACGGGCGACTGGGCGCGGGACCATTCAATGCCGCCCACACATCGCGGAGGTTGGAGTATCCGCCGTCATTGCGACTCCAGTACATGGTCTGGCTGTCGTAGTTCATCGAACCCGAAAGGTCGATGACGACGGCAATGTCGCGGGGAATCAGCGTCGCGACCGCATCCGCCCACAACTCTTTCTTGCCGACACCGAAGATGTTGGCAAAGGTCAGGGCGAGCGAACCGTTCGCATTGGAGTCGCTCAGGCGCGTGGTCACTTTGACGGCATCGTAGAAGCCGTTGCTGGGGACAAACTCGAAGCGGTTGGTTGCCGGATTGTACTCGGCGCGACCCATTTCCACATCGTTGTGCGAGAGATGAATCGGGTGACCATTCGCCTGGTTCAGCGCCGCATAGTCCTGCGCGACCTGCCGGGCCACCACCTCCGGCGCGAAGCCGGTATCATCGCCCATCAAGCGGCCCGCTGCGGCAAGTGCAGCGGCGTCCGCGGCGGCCTGCAATTCGACTTTGGCCGTATACATGGCACCGACGTCGATCGCGAGCGCGCCCATTCCCATAATCACTGTCGACATGACAGCGACCTGAACGACGACGCCACCGCGTCGCATCCGAGATCCTGGAACACATTTCAGTCTTTTCATTCTCTCCATCCTCCCTACCCTTTTGCCAACACCCTCGAATGGAGGGTGCCGACGGTTGCGCATCCGTGTCGCCTGATCATGCATCCATGCTTGCCCCGATCCGCAGTCGTATCATTTGCTTCCGAATATTTCACATTCAACGCAACCAGCGGCGGCAACCCTCTGGATTTGCCGCCGCGAATTGATCGTTACATCCCTTCATCGATCCCCGCCGGGCCGATGGGTCCGCGGAGGCGCTGGTGCTCGGTCGTGCCGTAGAGCGCCTGCGGGTTGGCAGGCCAGCCGTTGCCCGGCTGGGTCAGCACGTTGTTGCCCTTCACGCTGTTCTTTCCTTCCAGCTTCCCGTCGACAAACAATTCGTAGTCGTTCGGTGCTGCGAACTGAGCGCCCGGTACATGGGTGACCTGATCGGGATAAAGCGGCGCAACGAGCTCGGGCGTCACCAGGACGACGAGTTCGGTTTCCGATTCGCGGTACTCGACCGAGCGGAACAGCGCACCCAGAACGGGGATGTCGCCGAGTGCTGGCACCGCGCGACTCACGGCGCGCGTTTCCTGACTGAGCAATCCGCCGATCGCCAGCGTCTGGCCATTGGCCATCTCGACGGTTGTTTCCACGCGGCGCGACGTGAGACCGGGAACCGCAAATCCCGAGATCGCCACCGAATTGGAGAAGTCGAGCTCGCTCACTTCGGGCGCGACCTGCAGGCGAATCAATCCGTCGCTGACCACGACCGGCGTGAAGTTCAAGCGTACGCCGAATTCACGGTATTCAATCGTGATCGCATTGTTCTGACCGCCTTGCGGAACGGGAATGGGGTATTCGCCGCCCGCGAGAAAGCTGGCTTCCTGACCGCTGACCGTGACCAAATTGGGTTCGGCCAGGACCCGGAGCAGCGAGTTTTCGCGCAACGCGCGAATGAATACCTGCAATTGTGCGCGAGGGAATCCGAGGCTCAATGTTGTGCTGCCAGATACCGGTATCCCTTCCGTGCCCGTGATGAACGGGACGTTTGTCGTAATGGGCGCACCGGCGGCGGCACCGATATTGATCGGGTTGATCCCGTCGATCTGGCTCAGACCGAAGGCATCGCGGAAGTTCTCGCCGCCGAGCCAGCCGTTGAAACCGAGCTGCCGGGTGGCGGAGCGGTTCATTTCCGCAATCGTGCAGCGGAGCAGAACCTGCTGCACGCCGGCGACGCGCATGTGGTTGATGACACGCTGGGAGTAGATGCCGGCGATCTGCATGATGCGCTGCGCCGCTTCGACATCCTGAACCGTTCCGGAAAGGACGACGGTATCGAGCACGGACGTGGCGCGGATATCCGCGCGGGGCGCCGCGCCGCGCAGGCTGGCGCGGAGCCGATCCATGTCGAGATCGACGGCGACGTCAAACACCTGCTGCTGGTCTTTTCCGGTCCACACCACGAGCTGCGTGGTGCCGAACGATTTGCCGTTCACAAGCACCTGCGTAGGGCCTGTGGCGGTGACCGTTGCGATGTCCGCATTCGCGATGCGAACTTCGCTGATGGGGACTTCGAAATCGACCAGCGCGCCCTTATTGACCGCGACGTTGATCAATTGGCCGGTGCTCGGCACCTGCGACACTTTGAATTTCAGCGGCGCGGAGGTGTAATTCCGCGTGTCTTCCTGTGCGTACGACGTCCATGCGCCGAAGGCGGCGCAAAGCGCCGCCATCGTTTTCAATCTTCCGTGAGTTCGCAGGCTCAACTTTGTCATCCGGGCAACTCCTGAGGCACCGTTCCATTTTCGAATCCGTCAACCGGCTCCGAAAATTGTTCGGGTTCCGGTTCGTCAGCAATTACATCGTTCGAATTCGACTTCATCTGAATTGGGAGTTGCGAAGATTTCTGATGCGGATTTTGCGCACCCGGCGGCAAAACTCGCTCGCGCGAATGCAGGCTTTTCCACTGATACTCTTCCATGCTGTCGCCATTGAACACCAGCGTGATATGTGCCGGTTTCGGCGCTTCCGGTTGCGGCATCGGCTGCGGCAGAACTTGCGGCTGCGAAATCTGTGGCGGCTGCGAATCTTGCTTGTCCTGACCGAGGAAGCGTCCGAATAATCCCGCGAGTTGATTCGGAGCCTGTCCCTTCGGCTCCTCGTCTTCTTCACCGGTGATCAGACTGTCATTCGCCGCATAATCATGCTTTTCGGCGTCGTCGCCGTTCGTGCCGTCATCGTTGCTGCGCATGCTGAGCTTGATCTTGCCGCGTTGCTCGGCAAGATGCAGCATCGGCACTTGTTCAGGTTTGACGAACAAGGTCACCGCGCGGGCGGGACGTTCCTTTTTCTTTCCGTCCGTGTCATCTACCGAAACGGTACTGAGGCGCTGCCCGACGGCTGCGACCTGAACGTTCTCGATAATCGTCCGCGCGACGGTTTCCTGCTTACCGTTCTTGCGGATGTTGAAGTAGCCGACGACGTCCACCGAACAGCCGGGCCAGAGATGGTTGTCGACGCCGGAGCTTTCATCGATGCGTACCGCGACGGCGCGCAAGCCGGACTTGACGACAAGGCCGGCGGGTGTGCCTTCGGGATGCAACATGCTCGCAAGAATCGGAAGTCCGCCGGCGGCATTCATGCGCGGCACGCGTCCGATCAGTTCTTCTTTCTTGGTGAAGGCACCTTCGGGCACCGACTTCACCGGAAACTGGATCGACTGAATCATCGTTTCGTCGATTGCTGTTCCCACGGGAATGTCGTGGCGTGCCGCCAGAAGCGTGGCCATCGGCGTTTGCGCGCCTTTGGCCTTCTTCACGGTGTCAAACACCATTTTGAGTGCGAACCCGCCGACACACAGGCCGGCGACGAGTGGAATCACTGCCTTGCCGTTCATCATTCGTGTCCCTTCTGACCTTCGACTGCGCCGCGTTGTGGAAGTCTGCGTTGAAAGTCGGCGCAATCCGGGCGTATCTTTCTTGGAAAACGTGCTCATCTGTTCCCTCC
This sequence comes from Phycisphaerae bacterium, assembly GCA_050245935.1. Taxonomy (GTDB): domain Bacteria; phylum Planctomycetota; class Phycisphaerae; order UBA1845; family Fen-1342; genus JALHOX01. Next base: position 7,003 of record JBFWWY010000051.1, read on the forward strand.
TGCGCCGTGCCGCGTAGCAATCCGTATCGAGTTAGAGGCCTTCTTTTCTCATCGAGCACGTCGCGCCCAGATCGCGATCCGTGCTGCCGAAATACTCACCAATCAGCGTGACATCGCCGTACGGAACGACAACCGAGACCGTTTCCGTCGGGTCGGCGTCGGTGGCGCGCGTCATGTTGATGGAGTGCGAGGTAATGCCGAGCGGTGCGAGGAACTGGTTTACCCGCGCCACGATTTCTTCGTCTTCCGTGCCGGGAAGAATCGCGACCCGGGCGCCTTCGCGCGCCGCCTGAATCAGGGATTGCCGAACGGTGAAGATCCAGCCGTATTCGATAATCCCGAACAACATCGTCAATAAGAAAGGCGTAACGAGGGCCATTTCGACCGCCGCCGCACCTTTACGTCGCTTCAATCCCGCTCGATATCTCACGCCAACCATCCTCCGAAGTAGAAGGTGAGTAGAACTCCAAGCATGCCCGCCGTGAGCGGAACGCCGTACGGAAGAAGCTGGCTCGTGTCACCAAACGTCTTGGCGCCGCCGAACTGCCCGAAAGCGGTGTCGAGGCGTTTCATTTTGGTCATGATGGTTTGCATGTTGGACACCGCGTGAACCGCGCGTCCGGTGGACATAATCATCACGATCGCGGCGATCCCGCCGACGATTGCGCCAGCGGCAAAGCTGTAGAGCGTCAACCACGGGCCGAGCCAGGCACCCATCGCCATCATTAGTTTCACGTCGCCGGCCCCCATGCCGTGCATGAGCCACGGTCCGATGAGAACTGCGAAGCCGACGAGGATGCCGATCATGCCGGTCGAAACGCCGTCCCAACCGCTGTATAGACCTTGTGCGCAGAGACCCGCGATACCCAGGGCCGCGTTCAACCAGTTGGGCACGCGGCGTTCCGCGTAATCGATCCAGGATGCGTATAATGTTCCGGGAATCAGCACCGCGAGGGTGAGTTCCCAATAACCAAAGCTCATAGCACTGTTCCTTCGCTTGTCGTGTCCGTCTCTGTGACCACGCGGGTCGCGCGAGCCCGCGAACGTCAGTTTGCATCGACCGGATTTGACCGTTTCGCGAACGAAACGGCGGCGGCGACCGCTTCAGCGGCGCCGCCGTCCGTTTTCACGCGTTCGTTACGGCCGCACCGTCATGGCTGATTAGGTGCCATCCGGCAGTGCGGTCTCAACGTTCGAGAAGATCGTGTTGACCTTCGCACCCAGCAATGTGATGGCTGCGAGTGCAACAATGATGATCAGCGCGAGCATAACCGCGTATTCCGTCGCGGTCGGGCCGTCTTCGCTGACCAAAAACTCTCGCATACGGCTTTTGATCATTTGCATTTCCAAATCTCCCTTTCTCTGCAGAGCGGCTAACCCAGCCGCCGGGAACCCAAAGCTTCCGTGCCCTACACCTTCGTCCTGAAAGTCCACTCCGGATCACCGGGACTCCATTCAGCACTCTCCCCACGAGGAAGAGGCTCGATCGCGGCGCCCTCTAGGCATCGACGATGCATCCGTCATCACCGATCACACCCGAAGCATGCGAATCGCTTGCCCGCGATGCAAAAAAACATCGGTCAACTCGTGGGAATCATCGAAAAACGCGGAACAGTAGAGGGACGACCGTGCGATAATGCCTCGCGAAGCGCTCATAACAAACGAACGCGCCGCGCTGATCTCGCGATCGGCCTATAAGAAGTGAACGGGATTTGCGCGATTTTTTTTCAGCCGGCCTTCGGGCACTCAATCCGCATGCGGGCCGTACTTCAGATAATTATCGCGGATCGTCCAGAACCCGCCCCCGTCGCGCTCCAGCGGACGTCCGTTTTCGGCTCCGGGATCGAGATCGTCGCGAATGAGCAGGATCAGATCGGAACTCACGGCGGGATTTTTGTAGAAGTACGAATGTCCGATGAAATCGCTCGTCACGTCCGCACGAATAAACGACACGTCGCGGAGTTTCCCCAGCGCGAGGCGGCGATCGCGCGGGATTTCGCGCAGGGTTAACGTGCCAAGTCGCAGGGCGCTGCGGAACAGCCAGTTCGCGGCCGCCAGCGCGCGATCACGCGGAGAAGAATAAACGGTCAGGCGCTCACAAATTCGCGTGATCCGCTCGGCGCTGAGGCGCTGCGTTGCCACGTCATAGTCAATATCCGGAGCCGCGAGAACGAGATTGCCGATTTTCATGGTGGAAGCAGGGTCGCGCCCCATTGCCCGATATTTGATGTTCAGCTCGCGCAGTGCCGACGTGAGTACCTCGGTTCCACGACTGTGTGCGATGACGTGAATTTTTTCCAGACCCGGCGTTTCGACCAGTGCTTCCAGAAATTGCTTGAGATGAAAAACCGTGAACTCACCTGATTCGCGATCTTCGTTGTAACTGCGGAACCCGGCGCCACCGCCGGCCGGCCACGAATAAATCAGCGGGACGCCTTCGCGGCCGGAGAAATGCCAGAATTCGGCCATGATGAACGCGGCATCATCGAACAGATTATTAAAGCCGTGCACGTATACGTACACGTCTTTGCGAGAAGCCGACCGTAGTCGTTCCGCGACCAGTTCACGCACCTGTCGGCACGCACGTTCATGTTGTGCGATCACTTCGTCGTCCGCGACGGGCTCCCCATTTACAACATTGAACTCCCAGGGGGTCTCCGGGAAGCGGCCGATCTCGTCGATCTGCTGAATCGACAGCGGAATGGCACCGTGCCGCCGCTTGGACGAGGCCGCGACGAGGTCGGGCCACGAGAGATTCTTTCCGATCGCGACCGTGCACGTTCCGAATGCGAGCGAGCGCGAACGCGCCAGCCCGTAATGTTTCCCGCGTTGTTTGGAATCGAGCGGGGCGCGATCGGTTGCGTAGACGACGTCAACCGTGTTGGTCTGCAGTTCCGGGGGAACACGATCCCATTCGTGGGCGGTGCCGTACGCGTACAGATTCGGCGTGGGCATGAGCACTCGCGCGCAGCCGGAGACGGCCGAGAATGCGAGACAGAGGATCGCAACCGCACACATTCCACGTTGGTGTCGCGTGAATTTCTGTCGCTGCATCAGATATCTTCCAGGGGAATTTGTTCCGGATCGGCGTCAGGTGCCCGGTCGTCGTCGATGCGCCAATATTTAAGCTCGTCGGTTTTGAGGTTCAGCGTTGCGACAGTGTAGACGCGTGCGCGTTGCAGGGCGCCGGGATTGATGACGCGGGTGTCGAGAATTCGCGAGTCCGCGGCCTGATGCGTGTGGCCGTGCAACAGGTATTGCGCACATTGAAGCCGACTGCGCGCAAGATCGAGACTGTCGCTGCGGATGTCGCGGTCGAGTTGAACAAAGAAGCGCTCGTGGCCGTGCCCAAAGGCAATGCGTTGGTCGAGCAAATCAACGAAGACCGGGGACGACGTGGGTGGAGTCAGGCCGATCGACAGCGCGTAGCGCTGGAACTCGCCTTCCGGTTCGTCGCAGTTGCCGAATACGAACCACGCGGACAGACCCACAAGTTCGTCGAGCAATTCGACCCTCTCGAAGTCCCCGCAACAGAAGATCGCTTCGGCCCCACAGGCGCGCAACGTCGCGAGCGCGCGGCGGAAACGCAGCCGCTTACCGTGAGGGTCGGAGAGGATGCCGATGATCATGGATGCAAAGCGTACCCGGCGAGATGCGGAATCGGAAGGAATCGAAAAGAGCCGGGAGACTGAGACGCTCAACTGAAATCGCGGATGTCCCGCATCCTTCGCACGGGGGCGTCAACGTAGTGACGAAACTCAGCTGTGCCAATTCCCATATCCGTGTTATTCGGTTGAACGCGACCGGCCTCAATTTTCCCGCTGACATCATTCATGTTCATTCGTTGAAAGCGGATGATCCCTTTTTGGGCGTAAAACTCACCCTTCCC
>JBFWWY010000052.1:0-4610 GCA_050245935.1 Phycisphaerae bacterium
TACAAAGATCATGGCTGTCTCCTTTTTTCAATTGGCCCGAAACAAGGCCGTCGGTACGAAACGTTCAAAACATATGAACCCAGCGTACCAAAGGAGACAGCTGTTTTTTCATGACATTAGGGTGCGTTCACGTCGCGTGAGTTGACGTATCGATTTGATACATGGTCAAGCGACGTTAACGCACCATTCAGTAGAGCATTTCGTCAATTATACAGATGGTGCGTTGCCGTCGCGATGGCATGGTGGTGTCAGGTTGCGTCCAGTAGCGCGACGCCAACACACCCTACAACTCAATCCTACCTCGCAACCTGCCCGGCTGAGAGCCGGTCCCCCACAATCAAACACAGCATTTGGTCAACCATACAGATGTTGCGCTGCCGTCGCGGTAGCAGAATGCGCGCTTTGTCGCGACGTCAAAAAAATCCGGCAACCTGACCGGCTGAGAGCCGGTCCCCCACAAACAATGCGACTCAATCCAAACCACAAACCACAATCTCCAAACCCAATCCCCAATCCCCAAATCCCAAATCCCAAATCCCAAATCCCAAATCCCAAACCCCGAACCCCTTTTCTCAACCTCAACCTCAACCCTCAACCCTCGCCCCCCTTGAATCCTCGCCCCCTCGACCCCTCGAATCCTCCCTCACTTCATCCCCGTCGTCGCGACGCCACGGATAAACACCCGTTGCGCAAAGACGAACAAAATCACCACCGGCAACACAATCAGCGTCGACGCCGCCATCAGTTCGTTCCACGGCGTATCGCCGGAGCGGGCCTGGAGGAATTGCAGGCCGAGCGCGAGCGTGAATTCGTCGGGGTGTGAAAGGTAAATGAGCGGGCCGACGAGATCATTCCAGACGAACATGATGTGCAGCAGTGCAACGACGACAAGTGCCGGCCGCGCGAGCGGCAGCATAATCCGCCAGAAAACGCCAAAGCGCGAGCAGCCGTCGATCGCCGCCGCTTCTTCCAGCTCTTTCGGCAGGCCCATGAAAAACTGCCGCAGCAAAAAAATGTTGAACGCAGTGCCGAACCACGCCGGCACCCACAGCGGCGCGAACGTGCCGATCCAGCCGAGCGCACGGAAGAGCATGTACTGCGGCACCATCAAAACCGGGAAGGGGATCATCATCGTCGCGAGGCAGATCGCGAAGAGAATGTTGCGCCCCGGAAACTCGATCCGCGCAAAGCCGTACGCCGCGATGCTGCTCGAAGCGAGCATGCCGACGAGGCTGAGCAACGCGATGATCAGCGTGTTCCGGGCGAGCAGGGGATAGTAGAAGGGCGTTGGCTCGACCGGTCGGCCCGTCGCATCGACCGACGCGCCGCTTTCGTCGTGCGTCAGCAGCCGCTTGTATGAGGTAAGCGTCGGCTCGTGCGGTAGTAAATCAGTGTTGGAAACTTCCGACGCAGGCTTGAGCGATACGCTTGCCATCCACAACAACGGCAACAGCCACAGCGCGGAGACACCGATGAGCAGGCCATAGATGACGACGCGCGCGGTGTTGATCGGGCTTACGCGATCAGGCCGGCGCGTACCGTCGCCGTGCGGTGGCGGCAATGAAGCGGCATTATCTTCCGCCAAAACCGTCTGCCCGAGTTTCTCGCCGCGCGGCTCCACCGATCACGCTCCCACATGATGCACGGTGCGTCGGCTGATCCAGAAGACCAGCCCCGTCAGTGCGAGAATGATGAGCAATTGAATCCACGCCATCGCGCTCGCGTACCCCATCTTGAGATAGGTGAACGCGTTGTCGAAGAGATACATTGTGTAAAAATACGTCGCGCGATCCGGTCCGGGACGCGTGCGCCACATCACGAACGGCAGCGCAAACACCTGCCACGCATTGATCATCCCGACAACGACATTAAACTGGATCACCGGACTGAGCCCCGGCAATGTCACATACAAAAATCGTCCCCACGGCGTCGCGCCGTCGAGCTTCGCGGCTTCGTACAAGCTCGTTGGAATTTCCTGCAGGCCCGCGAGATAGATCACCATCGGTGTGCCGATGAACCACACCGACACCATGATCAGCGACGCCATCGCGTATGTCGGCGATTCCAGCCAGAGCGGGGGATTGCTCCAGCCGGCCGCGCGCAGTGCCGCGTTGATCAAGCCCGATTCCGGATTGAGCAGCCACATCCAGACGATGCCCGCCGCCACGAGCGGCACAATCGTCGGCACGAACAGCGCAGCACGAAAAAACGCCTGCCCCTTCACCGGCTGATTCACCAGCACCGCAAAGCCGATCGCGAGCGCGGTCATCAGCGGGATCGAAATCGCGGCGAAAATGATCGTGTTCTTGATGACTTTCCAGAACGTCGGGTCGGTCGCAAGCCGCTCGTAGTTTTCCGTACCGGTAAACACCGGCGGCTGCAACAGCGGAAAATCGCAAAAGCTCAAATACAGCGACGCCAGCAGGGGACCGAGCGTCAACAACAGAAAGCCGAGCCACCACGGCGACGTCCATAGCAAGCCGGCGAGCAGATTGTTTTTGCGACTGGACATTACTGCGAATTGAGTCCTTTGCGCATGGTCGCCATCTTGTCGTATTGCTCAACGATGCGATTCACGGTCGCCTGCGTTTCGCGCAACGCTTCGTCCGGCGAGCTGGCACCGCGCAACACATTTTCCAGCATGTACAACGTCTCCGTCCACGCCTCACCCCACGTCGGCATCGAAGGATAGCCGAACGCGTATTCCGATGTCGCCATCTCGTCGAAGACGCGAATGTAGGGATTCGGATGGCCTTCGTAAAACGCGTCGGCAGGTTTGCGAAAAGGCGACACCTTGCCGTGATCGCGACAAAGTTGCTCCAGCACCGGCTGCGAAAGAGCGTACTGCAGAAAGATCATCGCCTCGCGCGGATGCCGCGCGCCCTTTGGTATCACAAACACGTCGCAGCTCGCGAAAACATTCTGGCGCGCGGTCGTTACCGAGGGGAAGGGTGCGACGCCGTAATCAAGATCGGGCGTGTAGCGCTCCGCCCACGCCGCCAGCCACGGGCCCTGAAACACCATAGCGAGCTTGCCGGCGAGAAACGGATTCTGCGCGCTCTCGATGATCGAACCTTGTCCTTCAAACGCGGTGATCAGATCATTGCCGACGCGCTCGCGATAATCGACGATCCATTCCATCGCCGCGTGCGACGCCGTTGAGTCGAGCGTGAAGTGTTCTCCGTCCCAAAGCGAACCATCGAAAAAATACGGCCACACCCAATGCCACCAGCCGAGCATCGACGGCGACAACGTGAAGCCGAGCTGTGTGATGCGATCGTCACTCCTTGACGAGGTGCCGTTATTTTCAACCTTGGTCAGCCGCACGGCGAAATCATTAAACTCGGCGGTGGTGCGCGGCGGCTGCCCGGGGTCGAGACCCGCATCGCGAAACAGCGACTTGTTGTAGTACAGCGCGATCGTAAAAGGCGTGCTTGGAAACGCATAGAGCGTGCCGTCGTACTGACAAATTTCCATCCAGATCGGCTTGAACGAATCGAGGCCGATTTCAAATTCGCTTGCGTAGTCCGAAAGAGGAAGCAGCGCGCCTTGATCGGCATATTGCGGCACAAATCGATCGGACAATCCGGCCAGGTCCGGTGGGTCGCCACCCGCCGCCGCGATCAACATCCGTTTGTCCACGTCGCCGAGCGCGGTGTACTCGACCCAGATGCCTTTTTCTTTGCCGACTGTCGCGTTGAATTCGTCGACGATCCGCTTGATCGCCTGCCCCTCGGCGAGCGTCCACTTCTCCCAATACGTCACAACGACGCGATCTTCGGGGATCTCATGACTCGCGCGGGGGCCGAACACCAGCAGTCCCACCGCCGGCAGCCCGAGAACAATCGCGATGATGAAATTCTTGATCATGTGTCATTCAGAACAGAAGATCGAGACTTACCTGAGCCTACAATCGGGAGACCGAGGCTCCTGCCGAGCCAAAAAATGGGAAGGCGAGGCTCCTGCCGAGCCGTTCGCCGGACAAACTTCAACGTTTAGCTACGTTGGGCAATAAAGCGAGCAACGCAAGGAAATCAGTAGAACGATCAGAGCCGCGCCCGTTAGGAAGCGGTACCAGCGAGCGGAATCAGTGTCGCACAATGGCGGCAAGGCGAAACGATGTAAAAAACCAGGTCTCCGGCAGCAGTATCTGATTGCACAAACATGATCAAGCTGAGTTGGTTTTAATTCATTCGAATCTCTTAACCGCTTCCTAACGGGCGCGGCTCTGATCGTCTGATCGCCAATTTCGTTTCATGTACAATTGAAAAAGCGAAAAACGACGCAGAATACGAACCGGTCCGCGTCAATTTTCCATTCGTCATTCGTCATTCGTCATTCGTCATTCGCCTCACGGTCCCGTGAAAATCTGCTGAAACGCCGCAAAATCATGCAAATCCGCATCACCGTCATTATCTAGATCGGTGTCGGCGAAACGCTGCGTCGTGCAACCTGCCGGAACAATCCCGATCTCCGCACCTGCACTGCATTCGAAACAGATCGCGGCATCGTCCACTTCCACTGCGCCGTCAAAATTAAAATCGACTTCGAACAACATGCCGATCGCATTCATCATCGGACGAATTTCCGGGTTGGACATGAACAACCGC
>JBFWWY010000052.1:4620-10865 GCA_050245935.1 Phycisphaerae bacterium
GCACAAGCCCGTGCGATGATTTTCGATCATCGGCACGATCGTACCCTGATCGATGGCGAGATAGCCGTTTGCCACCCAACCCTGACCAAGATGAAACGCATCGCGGAAACCCGCGTCGCTGAAAATAAAATCGCCATACTCGTCATACATGTGCCGCATCGTCCGAAGTGATTCGTAAGGAAGATACGGCATCGCGCTGATCGCCGCCGTCGGCGTGATCGTGCCGTTGTCGTTCGTGGGCGAATGCGCGGAATAGCCGAACGGGCTCGCGCTGGCCGTCAGTCCCCAGTTCAGCGGGCTGTAGCCGACATGGTCATCGGGATTGTCGATGCAGTACGCGCGATTGATCCCCGAAAACGCCTGTGAATTCACGAAGTAGTTCGCGTACGTGTCCCGCTTGTATCGCGGATCGAAACCGAGGTTCGAATAATGCGTGAAAAACAGCGGGCCACCAAATGCGTAACCGACCGGCAGTGGTATGCCGTAATAGCTGGTTCCGTTTGTGTAGTCCGCGCGTCCCGCCCAGCCGAAATGGTACAAGCTCGCCGGCACCGCATGCGTCGGTGATGCAACGGCCAGCAGATAAATAATCTGTGCTTCGTTATATCCGCGAATCGCGTGATTGAGTGCAAATCCGAAGTTCGGCGACCAGTGCCAGTACAGTACGCCGCTCGTTGGCGACTGCCGATACCAATCCCACTCCACCTCTTCCCACATCTCGGTAATGCGATCGCGCAACTCCGTTTCGATCGCATCGTTCGGATCATCAAAATATTGCCGTACCGTCAGCATCCCCTGAATGAGGAATGCGGTTTCCACGAGGTCGCCGCCGTTGTCCATAGCGCCCGCGAACGCGATCGTCGCGCCCGTGTTCCCGTTGATCCAGTGCGACCACACACCGTGATACCGTTGTACGCCGCTCGGCAGTGCAGGGTTGACGGGATTGACGCCGTCGAGGAAACGGATCATTCGCAACAGTCGGTCGGCGGCTTCCGCACGCGTCACAAAGCCGCGCTCCGCGCCGACGACGATCGTAATCATGCCGAAGCCGGTGCCGCCGGTGGTGACGGTCGATGCGGGATGACCGAGCCCGACGCTCTCGCGCGCCATCCCCGAATTCGGGTTCGCGAAATCCCAGAAATAGCGAAACGTCTCGCGCTGCACGAGATCCATCAGTTCGTCATCGGTGAGGCCGTTGTATTCGGCGGACACGGTTGCCGAATTCGCGGATTCCTGGCCCGCTGCCACCGACGTGACATAGTAAAAGCGCGGCCCGCGCTCAATCGCGAGAGGGCACTCGATATACCGGGCATCTGCGATCGGCGCATCATTCAATTTCGTAAACGGGCCGAACGCCGCATCAGCACCGTAGATATTGAACCCCTCAAACCCGGTCGGCGAAATCGGCTTCCAATAAATCTCGTTGCTCGTATCCAGTCCGACAACGGCCACGCCCGTCACTGGCGACGCGACGCCGCCGTCCGCGCGAAAACGTAGATTATCGACATAGACCGTCCCGCTCGCGCTTGCGAGATCCTCAAACACCATCGCCCAAATCTGATTGAGTCCGGTTTGCTCGCGTGTCGCGACGTTGTACGAGACGGTCACCCAGCTACCGGCACTCTGCGGGACTGCACCCACCGGCTGCCACGCGCTCGGCGGGTTCCACGCACCTTCAAAGATGCCCATCACACCCGGCAACGAGCCGGCTGACGAAAAATATACATCCGCCAGCAACTCGTTCTGCCCGGCGAGATCGTACGTCGCGCCATTCAAAAAATGCCGGAACTCCACCTTGCGGTCGGTCTCGTTCGTAATCGTCAGTTTGACAAGATGCGTGCCGTCCGTCGCCGCCGGCGCACCATTCAAGCCGCCTTGCACGATTGCCACCGACAATCCCGCGTCGCCCGCCGCCGCGGCGACGGATAGTGCCGTCTCGCTCGGCTCATAGCTCGCGAATCGCGTAAACACATCGGCCGTCGCGATTGCACAAACGCTCCCGACAACCACAATCAGCAATACACATCCCAAACGCATCAAATCCCCATTCACTTGATCAGAGCCGTCCCGACTCGTGTCGGGATGAGGAAGCGCAAACGATTTAATCGAGTGGCGTTAGCCACCGGTCCGCAATCTGCGATCTGCCAGTTCAGACGCGGCAACACACTCCCCAACCGGCAAACCATCAACCGACCCAGTCCGAATCACGTTCGTATACCAGTGCCCGCTCGCCTTGATCGTACGCGCGTAATTCTCAAAATCGCAGCGCACCAGCCCAAATCGCTTCGAGCGGCCCAGCGACCATTCGAGATTGTCGATAAACGACCACGCGAAATAGCCGCGTAAATCGACACCATCCTGCATTGCTCGATGCGCCGCTTGCAAATGCTCCCGCAGATAGCGAATGCGATCCTGATCATTTACTTCGCCATTCGCCGACACGACGTCCGGACACGCCATGCCGTTTTCCATCACGTACAACGGCAGTTTCCCGTACCGGTCTGACAACCACTTCAGCAGCGGCGCAAATCCTTCCGGCGTAACCGGCCAACCCATTTCCGTATGCCGGTCGGACGATCTCGGCGGCGCGTCGTACTCCATCGCGCCCTTGCCCGGTGCAAAGCGTGCTACATGACTGAAGTAATAATTGAGCGCAACGTAGTCGATCGATTTTTTCAGCAGCCGCGTATCTTCATCCGAAAACACCGGCAGGAGGTCGCCGTAGCGCTCGCGCATCACTGCCGGGTAATCGCCGAACCACACCGGGTCACCGAACCAGCCTGCCATGTCGAGTATCGCGCGTTCCGCGGCTTCGCGATCTTCGCGCGATTCCGTTGCCGGAAAAAAATAGCCGGTGTTCAGGGCAAAGCTGATCTTGCTCGATTTCGGCTGCGTCGCTCGAAACCGCGCCACCGCGCGGCCATGCGCTCGCATCAGATTATGCCCGGCGCGATATCCGAGCCGTCGATCTTTAGCTCCCGGCGCGTGCCCGCCGTGGAAATAGCCGCCGTCCACCGAGCACCACGGCTCGTTCAGCGTCATCCACAGCGACACGCGGTCGCCGAGCTTTTTAAACATGATCTCGGCGTAATCGGCAAAGATGTCGGCAATGTCGTCGTTCGCCCATCCGCCGAGCTCCATCTGCAGGGCTGCGGGCAAATCCCAATGGTAAAGTGTAACCGCCGGTGCGATCCCCGCCGCACATAATTCGTCGACAAGTTTGTCGTAAAAGTCGATTCCGGCTTGATTTACGTCGCCGCGACCGAGCGGCATGACGCGCGGCCAGCTGATGCTGAAGCGATAGGCCTGGAGACCGATTTCGCGCATGATCGCAACATCTTCGCGCCAGCGACGATAATGGTCAGCGCCATCGATCCCTGCGACGCCGTCGACCGTTTTGCCGGGCGTTTGACAGAAGACGTCCCATATCGAAGGGCCACGCCCGTCGGCAAGAGGGCTGCCTTCGACCTGAAATGCAGCGGTGGCCGCGCCCCACAGGAAGGATTCGGGAAATTGCCTCATCGGTCTCCAGACGTTAACAAATGGTGAATTCCGCAGGTAAATGGTAGTGTTATATGAAAGCGCTTGCAACGCCGTTTTTCAGCGGCTAGAATGCATCAAAATCAGTTGTAATTTTCCGGAGGCTCTTGCACAATTCTGTTGCGAGAAAAAGGAGCGATTCAATGCGATACATGAGTTTGTCTGCGGTTCTTGTCCTCGGTGCGGCCACAGCATTTGCACAGACGGTGACTGTTCAGCTTGCGTCACCGCAAAATGGTCAGACGATTGCCGGGGGATCGTCCGTGAATTGGACGATCAGTTTTTCCGTTTCGAGCGGAGATAACGACGGACTGGCGCTGCTGTCCGCCGACCTCGTGCAGGATGCGAAAAACAATCCCGCAACGCTGAACATTCCGTACGCGAATGCGGTACCTTCGGGGATGACGAACTTTGCCCGGCCTGCCGGAATCGACAATCCCCCGGAAGGCGGCAATACAACCGGTTATGTTGGTTCGCAGCGTGGCGAGTCCGGCGCGATGAACCTCGTTCAGATTGGCGGCGGTCAGAATACGTTTGGTGCTGTTCCGTCCGGCGGCGCAGTGGGTCAGAATGCAAATGCCGTCGGCGGCGTCGGCCAGAGTGGAAGCCAGATTTTGGCAAGCGGTTCGTTCGCCGCACCGGCAACGGATGGCGTCTACTCCTTCTCGCTCGACAACATCGTCGCAAACGTAATTGATACGCTGAATGCATCACCCGCATTCTCGCCAGTAGTCTCCGCTTCAGTTGATGCGAGCAGCACCACCATCACGTTCACAGTGAGCGGCGGCGGTTGCCCGGCCGTATGTGCAGATTCTAATTGCGACGGTGCCGTCACCGTCAGCGATATCGGTTTCTTCGTTACCGCAGTCGCACAAGGCGAAGCGGCCTGGAACGCAGCGTTCCCCGGCGGCACGGCCCCCTGTGCTTTCTGTGCGAATGACACCAACGGCGACGGCTTTGTCACCGTTTCCGACATCGGACCGTTCGTGACCGCAGTCACCGGAGGCGGTTGCCAGTAAGTTTCTGCGGGATCACCGGCACGGCCCCTGCGTTGATATTGCAGCACTGTGCCAATTGATAAAATACAAAAATGGTTCACGAGCGAATCGTGAACCATTTTCTTTTGCCGCATTGTCGCAGAGATTTTCGTCGAAAACACGTCAAGCGCGACGTAAATTCGTAGCGGTCGTACCTCCGTGCCGACCTGCGAATGACGCGATGCCAGTTGCTGGAAGGGGACTGAAGCTGCTTTGAACACAGAGGCACTTGCCTGTGTGTTGGAAAGTGCACGGCCGCGCATCCGAACGCAAAGTCAGAAAAAACGAAGGACAAAAAAAGCCCGCTCTCTCCGACCAGAGAGCGGGCGATCTTTCGATCGACAAGTAGGGCGAGCCGAACATCAACTTGTCGATCCCTCCGCACCCATGTGCGGAAGATCGTCATCATAGAATGATTTCATGTCGGCTCACATCGACAAACCCTTAGACGATGCACACTATTCCGTGTCACAAAAAAATCTCGGATTTTTCGACGAATAACTTGCAGTCTGTATGAACTTGTCGATTTGCGCATGTTCGCGCGGACTGGCACAACCTTCACAGGGCGGCGCGTAATCATCGGCCTCACGTCGATGTGATTCGAATGCGCGATCAATTCTCCATGTAAGGCGCGGTTGCGATTTGCTGACTGGTACGTTTCTCCCGTGCGTTGCGACAGCCTTCCCCGCGACGGGCAACTCCGTATTTGCAGTTTCTCTCTTGCAGCAGGTTGTGGGTTTCACCACCAATCCCCGTACACTTCTCAGGAATGACGCGCAGTGCCGCCACCATCCTGCTGATCACTCTTATCGCAATCGTCGTGGGCTCGTTCGTCGTGCCTGTGAGCAGCCTGATTCTCGATTGGCTTCAATCCTTCGCCGCCCACGCCGGTCCGGATCAGACGATCGGCGCCCGCCAACTCACACTGTTGTGGCGCGGCGTGTGGGTCACGGCAGTGGCCGCCTGCTGTACTCAACTGATCGGTGGGGGACTCGCTATCGGCTTCCAATCGTCGCAGCGCTTCGCACGCGCACTCGCGTTCGCCGCGAGCGTTTTTGCAGTTCTTTCGCCGCCGTTTTTCTATGCGTATGCGTGGGGTCTTGTCGCGCTGCCATCGGGTGTTCCGCTCGGCGACAACGTTGCACATTTGCTGCCAAACTGGCTCACGCGCGAAGGGCGTGCGATTCTCTGTCTTGCAACGTGGCTCGCTGCACCGGCCGCCTGGATGCTCGCCGCTGGGTGGCGCGCCAACGGCAGCGACGCGTACAGACTCGCCCGCATCGACAGCGGCGCAGCCGCCGCATTTGTTCGTGCGGGCATTCCAGCCATGCGACGTTGGATTCTGCTGAGCGGTCTTGTGACTTTCGCGTTCGCGTTCACGGAATACACGATCTGTCATCTCTGTCTGGTCAACACGTGGAACGTGGAAGTTCTCGCGCAACTGCAGGCGCTCGACAAACCGGCGCTCGCGCTCGCGTGGCCGCTGCTGATTACGCTTTTTATCGCTTGCGTCGTTGCAAATCCCGTCGTGAAACACGTTCGCGCACACGGCCTGCGACGCGATCCGACGAACACGAACATCGAGAGTGCCGCCTTCTCTCCAATGGCCGGGGCAGCGCGAGTCTGGTATGTGCTGTCGCTTCTTTTCGTCATCGCGCAGGTGGCAAT
>JBFWWY010000053.1:0-10826 GCA_050245935.1 Phycisphaerae bacterium
CGCGACACATGATGGACGTTCTTTCCCGGCGATGGCGGTCAGCGAGGCCGCGGACGTAGAATTAGAGAGTGAACAGTTCGATTTTATTGGAATCGACGAAGTGCAGTTCTTCGGACCACCAATCGTCGCGGTGTGCGATCGACTCCTGGCGGCGGGAAAGGAACTGATCGTGGTCGGGATCGACTTCAACGTACGCGGCAAGCCGTTCGAGCCGTTCCCCGCGTTGAAAGCCCGCGCTTCGCAAATTTCGGTCATGCAATGTGAGTGTGATATTTGCGGGCGGCCGGCGCGGCACTCGCAACGGTTGACGCCGGTGGTGAACAACAACTGGGTTGGGGGTCGCGAGTCATACTCCCCGCGCTGTCAGGATTGCTTTGAGCCGTATCAGGGGGAGTTGGAACCGTAGAGAATGACGAATGACGAATGGTGAATTATGGAAGTTGGTGGGTCTTCAAGCCGTGAGCGCGAGCGGCCGGTTCAGGAACGGTTTGGTTGGCTTTGAGCAAGATTATCGGCGACTGAGGTTATTCGTGCGGGCTTAGGCCCGTAGCGGCGCGTGGGGGTAGATGATTTCGCGATAGGCGGGGTTCGCGTTATCTTTTGAGGGTTCATTGGTTAAAACGGTCCGCGAGGCGGACTCTGCGATTGAAGATAAGGACGGTCCGCTTGGCGGACCCTACAGTTGAGATTTTCTGCGGGTGAGAACCCCGCATCGTCTGTCTGGGAGATGATTCGTGGCAAAGCCGAAGATTGGGGTCGTAGGTGCGGGTGTAGTGGGCAGTGCGATGCGCAAGCTCTGCGGCGAAGACACGGTTCTCTTCGATCCCTTCAAGCCCGAATACGCGGGCAATCGCGACAAGATCAATGCGTGCGACGCGGTGTTTATCGGCGTGCCGACGCCGATGCGGGACGATCACAAGTGCGACACGTCAATCGTTGAAGAAGCGGTTGAATGGGTGGAAGCGCCGTTGATCATTATTCGCTCGACCGTCGCACCTGGCACGACCGACAAGCTCGTCGCGAAAACCGGAAAAAAGATCGTGTTTCAGCCGGAGTATCTCGGCGAAACTGCCGCCCACGTGTTCGGCACGATGGCGGAGCGGGAGTTCGTCGTGCTCGGCGGAACGACGGAAGCAACCTCGGCAGCCGCCGATCTGTATAAGCATTACTACAACGCGTACGTGAAGTTTTATTTCTGCGACGCGATGACTGCGGAAGTCGCGAAGTATATGGAGAACGCGTTTTATGCCGTCAAAGTGACGTTCGTGAACGAGTTTTACGACATCGCGCAGGCCCACGGTGTGGATTTCAACATGCTGCGCGAGGTGTGGCTGGCGGACACGCGGATCAGCCGCGATCACACGTTTGTTTATCCCGAGAATCGCGGATTTTCGGGCAAGTGCCTGCCGAAGGACTGCAACGCGATTGTGCAGTCGTGCCAGGAGCGCGGCTATCTGCCGAAGTTCATGCAAGCAACGCTCGACATTAACGAGGATTTCCTGCGGCTGAATGAACAGCCGAAGAGTGGGGAGATTGTGGGGCAGGCGGGGACGAAAAAGGCCGCGGGCGTGCGGTAAATATTGTTACGCGACCTGCGGATGGAGTCTCCCAACATCTGATCGGCACCGATTCAGTTAGTCATCATTTGTTTCAACGCAACTCGCCGACGCGTTCGTCGCGCGGTATCATGCTCGCTTCAGCGTCCGTAGCTCAATTGGACAGAGCATCGGTCTTCGGAACCGAGGGTTAGGGGTTCGAATCCCTTCGGGCGCGTTTTCCTCGCTACCAGGTCGTTTCTGATTTTGTTATCTCCTCTTTCACCGGCGGGACGCTGATGCATATCAGGTCATTGCCGTTTTCGTCGCATCCAATCGCTGCTGCGCGGCGTGCTGGTCGAATGTCGCAGTCGCCGCTACACTCGGATCGTTCGAGGCGTTGAAGGTCGGGCCGGTGCAGTGCATTGGTCGGACAACGAGTCAGGGCGGGAACGCAGCAGCTCACCCGGTTTGATTCACGTGTATCGTCAACCCGGCCGGAGCCTCGAACACTTTTTCAAAAATTCAGTGATTCGGTGAAACCGTGATACGGTGAAAACAAGATATGAGACTGGGCTGGCTGCGGCGCAATAAATTCGCACGCGTCCCGATTTCGTTTCACTGTCGCACCGTGTCGCCGTTTCACGCGAACGATTCGTCTACCTTCGCTATTTCCGCAAAGGCTTGAGTGCGTCGTGGCCTACACCGTTCTTGCTCGCAAATACCGCTCGCGCACCTTCGACGAAGTCGTGGGGCAGGACCCGATCGCGACGACGCTAAAGAACGCGATCAAGGCGGGGCGGATTCACCACGGATATCTCTTCACCGGGACGCGCGGCGTCGGCAAGACGAGCATGGCGCGGATTCTCGCCAAAGCGCTCAACTGTCTGAACGCGGACGGGCCAACAGCGGAACCTTGTCTGAAGTGCGAAGCATGTCTCGCGATCGCCGAGGGGCAGGACATCGACGTGGTCGAGATCGACGCGGCGAGCAACACCGGCGTCGACAATATCCGCGAATTGCGGAGCAATGCGGCGTATCGTCCGGCCCGGTCGCGCTTCAAGATTTACATCATCGACGAAGTGCACATGCTCTCGACGGGGGCGTTTAACGCGTTGTTGAAGACGCTCGAAGAGCCGCCGGCGCATGTGAAATTCATCCTCGCGACAACCGAACTCCAGAAGGTGCCCGCGACGATTCAGAGTCGCTGCCAGCGGTTCAATTTTCAGAACATCAGCGTCGACGCGATCGAAGCGGCGCTCGCGCATATCTGCAAGCAGGAAGAGACGAAGGCGGAGTCCGGCGTGCTCGCGCGGGTGGCGCGCTTGGGCAACGGTTCGATGCGCGATGCCCTGAGTATTCTCGATCAGTTGTTGTCGATCTCGCCGGACAAGCTGTCGATGAGTGTGCTGAATGATGTGCTGCCGCCGCCGCAGAATGAGCAGCTTTGCGCGCTGCTCGGCTGCATCGCGAATGGCGATGCGGCGGCAACGCTCGCGAAGACCGAAGAAATTCTCAGTGGCGGGCGGGGCATCGAGGTCTTTTGTGCGGAGTTTATTGAGCTTTTGCGGTCGCTGATGCACGCAAAAGCCGCGGGGAAGGCGCTCGACACCGCGTTGGCGGAGGATCAGGTCGCGCTTGCGAAGCAATTTGAGCTGTCACACTTTGTGCAGATGATCGCGATGCTTGAGGAATTGCGGCGCAACGTGCGGTATAGCGCGGCGGGCCGGGCGCTGGCGGACGCGACGATGGTGCGCTTCGCGAAGCTGCGCGAGTGGTCGTCGATAGAGGATCTGCTGAAGCAACTCGACAGCGCGAGCGACGAAAGCGCCGAAAAAAAAAAGTCGGCGGCAATCGTTGATGTAGCACCGGTCGCATCGCGCAAGGAAATGCCGGTGACCGCGCCGGAGCCGATCCAGGCAAAAACAGCGGTAAACCCCACCGCGCCAGTCATCGTGCCGCAGCGCGACACAGCGAACGCAGGGCCCACTTCACCGACGACTGCGCCCGCGCCAAGAGGAAAGGCTGCGCCGGCGCACCCGCAGAACGGGCATGTGTCTTCGCGACAGCCAATCATGCCCGCCGGGCTCTCCGACTCGGAGATGAAGAAAATGCTCGACGACCCGATGATCAACGAAGTCATGGAATTGTTCGACGGCGTACTGGTGCATGCGAAACGGACCGGTCCCGCTATCATCCCAGAAGCCGCGGCGGACGCGGAAGACGATTCGGCGGAAGAGGAGTAAGCGAATGTTGGGAAATCTGGGGCAGATCGCCTCGTTGTTGAAGAACAGCGGCAAGATTCAGGAAAGCATGAAACAGATGCAGAATCGGCTTGCCGCGGCGCGCTTTGTCGGCGAAGCCGGCGCGGGGCAGGTGCGTGCGACTGTCGATGGCAAAGGCGAGGTTGTTGCCGTAAAAATCGAGCAGACGCTGGTCATCGCGGGTGATGTCGAAATGCTCGAAGACCTCGTCACCGCGGCGTTCCGCGACGCGGTTGCGCGCAGCCGCGAAGCGATGAGCAGCGAGATGGCGTCGATGGGCAATGAGTTCGGCATGCCGAATATTGGGGACATGCTGAAGCAGATGGGGCAGTGAGTGAGGATTCGAGGGGTCGAGAATTCGAGGATTCGAGGATTCGAGGGGTCTAGGGGCCTAGGGGCCTAGGATTCGAGGATTCGAGGAGCATAGGATTCCAAGGGTCGAGATTTGAGGGCTAGCGAGCGATTTCCGGCGTGAAGTTTGATACAAATGGGAAGGCGATCCGGCGTGCCGGGACTGCCGAGCTGCTTTGTATCATTGCAGTCGTTTTAGCAAGCCCTGATCATCTCATACCACTCGTGAGCACACAATCAAGTCATCGCCGAATCGGGTTAATATCCCAGGAGCAACGGATTGTCTTCGCAACTCACCGGCCCATTGCAGCGGCTGATTGAATCCTTCCAGAAATTGCCGGGCATTGGGGCGCGGTCGGCGGAGCGGATTGCGTTTCATCTGCTGAAGGCGTCGCGCGAAGAGGCGGTGGGGCTTGCAGAGGCGATTCGCGCAGTGAAAGAGAAAGTGCGGCCTTGCGCGAAGTGCTTCAACCTCGCGGAGAGCGAGCTGTGTCATATCTGTGCCGACGGCCGCCGCGATGCGAAAGTTATCGTCGTCGTCGAGCAGCCGAAGGATCTGATCAATCTTGAGGCGACCGGCGTAATCAACGGCGTCTACCATGTATTGATGGGCCGTGTCGCACCGCTCGACGGCATCGAACCAAAGCATCTGACGATCGACGCGCTGGTCAAGCGTGTGACGGATGATGACGTTCGCGAGGTGATTCTCGCGACCAATCCGACGGTTGAAGGCGATACCACAGCGCTGCACATTCAGGAGGCGCTGGAGCCGCTGAACGTGAGCGTCACGCGACTGGCGCGGGGAATCGCGCCCGGATCGCAGATTGAATATGCGAATCGCTCGATGCTGGAAGAGGCGTTTCGCGGTCGCAAATCAATGTAGCGTGCCGGTCGAACCGCGTCGTGAATTTTGGCTGTAGACCGTCTTGGGTACCTCACGAATTCCGAGGTTACTTCAGTTTTGAACTCAGCGGTCGATGGAGCGGCTCGACCGCTGCCCGAGAACGCTTGACGCAGATGGTTCGTCCGCCAAGCAACTACAAACGACGAATTATTTCGCGGGAACAGCGCCGGCGCGCGGCCAATCGGTATCGCAGACGCGCTTGAGTTCAAATTCAACGAATCGGATCGGCTCCTGACCGGGCATGATACGTTCGCCGACTTCTTTCCAGACTCCGTCCTTTATTGTTGCCTGATAGCGGATTGTTATTGGGCCGGCGGGGATTTCCCATGTGAAACCGTCGTCGTTGGGGATTATCTCGAAGTCGCCAAGCCGGCCCATCGCGTGCGAGCGGAAGTTGTACTTTTTCGTTTGCACGTCGTAGGAAATCACCGCGAAGGCATTGAAGCTGACGCTGCCCTCCTTGTCGTACCCCAGTCCTTCCACGACGCGGATGGTTCCATCGAGCATCGGGCCCACGCGTTCGGTTTGCGTCATTTCGTGTTTCTCGCCATTCGGCAGCAGCGTCCAGGCTTCGCCGCGCCAGACGCCGTCCATTTTTTCGAACGACTTCATCGCTTCGCGCTGCGCGGCAAGTGCCTGCTGGGGATCAAACCCGGCTTGGAATGTCGTTGCCCAGGCGATAGCGCCGGCAAGGGTTGCAACAGTCAGTACGGCGAGAGTGGTGTTTCGTTGCATTTTCGTCTCCGATTTTGATCATGCCGAACATGGGCGGAAGAATTGCAGCCGCGCCGCTTATTTCAGTCAGTCGCGGGCGGCGAATCGCATCGGCGAAGAGTGTACTCGAATTCGATTATGTGCGTGCAGGGGTGTGGATCGGGGCTGGAGACGAAGCCACCAAAGCATCGGCGGTGTGAATTCGTTTTTCAGCCGTCGGCGGGAGAAAATGAGAGACCTTGCGGCCCGGAGGCGACAATTCCAGCCGGCACGCCTGTCGTTGACCGCGAATCGCTGGCCGCCGGGATCAGTTGCCGACGATGGAGTTCTGAATCAGGAGCAGGATGATCTCACGGAGCGAAGATTGCGCGCGAAACTGAAAGTCCGCGAAGAAGAACTCCCATTCGGGAGCAAGGCGCGGTTCGCCCATCTGCATGGTTGTTGACAGAATGACGACGTCTTCGACCGGTACATCCATAAATCCATTTTCGGTCGCCGTCTCGACGCGAGAAATCGCCTGAACGACGTCGGTTCCTTCGATGACCCGCCCGAAAACGGCATACCCTTGGGCATCAATCGTCGGATCGAGCCCGGGGTTATCGACGACATTGACAAAAAACTGGGAGCTCGCCGAGTTCGGATCGTCGGTCCGCGCCATGGCGACCGTGTATTGCGCATTGGAAAGACCGTTGCGCGATTCGTTCGCGATGGGAGGTCGACCCGGTTTGGGTGTCAGGTCCGGGAGAAAGCCGCCGCCTTGAATCACGAAATTCGGGACGACGCGGTGGAAGATTAGCCCGTCGTAAAAACCATCTTCAACATAGATCAGGAAATTCTCGACGGTGATCGGTGCCCGATCGGGATTCGTTTCAATGACGAAGCTGCCGGCGGACGTTTCCACGGTCACCAGCGGCAGGCCGTCGATGAACGGCTCAGTCGGCGGGCAGCCGCCCAGGGAAAGCGAGAGCAGCAACAATGCAAAGGTCGGAATTACTGTCTTCATGCTAGCGCGTTCCCTGACGTAGTTTCTTCAACAGAACCAATCTCGTTACGAGCGCTCCCACCCGGTTACGGCGTGGTAATGACCGGGGGTTGCGGTGACGGCAACAACAGGTCGGACAGATTCAGCAACACGGAATCCGCCACGGAACTGTTCCGATTCTGCTGATCGATAATGCGACGCGTGTTGTACTGTTGCAACGGATCATAGCGCACACCCACGCTGGTGGAGCGGATCACGTTTGTATTCACCCAATCCTGGAATCGCGTATCCGCGGTGTGCGGCAATTGCAAAACGTCGCCGGCAACCAGCGCGATATCCGGGGACTTGCCTTCGTGGATATCCTTCACGTTCAGCTTCACACGGACCTGTTCGCCGTCCTGCATTTTGCGAACGAGCGTCGCTTCCTTGACGTCGATGAGTTCGCGCAGACCGCCGGCTGCCGCCACAGCACGCATCAATGAAAGCGAGCCGCTGCGCGGGACGGGAATCGGGCCCGGCGTATTCGTCAGGCCGGTGATATAAACAACATTCGCATCGGCTGCTTCGACAGTGATCATGTCGCCGGATTCCAGTGCCGGCGCCGTCAGCACGCGACGCACATCATTGATATTCGTGAGGTCGAAGGTCTCCGCTTCGCGTGAGGGCGAGATCGGCTTGTAATGAATGATGCCCGAACTGCTGAGTCCGAACGCGCCCGCCCGCGCCATGGCGTACAGAATGTTGCGTTCATTTTTGGGAAGGCTGACGAGACCGGGCTGCTCCGCAGCGCCGTTTACGAGAACGGTCGTATTGTCCGGACCGACCAGCTCCAGATATACCGGAAATGCTTCCGGAATAAACTCTTTGTGGGCATTCACGATTGCTGTTTCGGCAGCGGCGAAATCCAGACCGGCGAGATGGATTTCACCCACCTGCGGCAGCACGATTTTGCCGTTGTGATTCACGCGAACCTGGAGCTGCACAAGCCGGTAGGACGTCGGATCGTCTACGCCCATCATGTTGACCATCAGGACGTCGTTCGGCTGGATTTTGTATTCCTGGAAATCGGTCAGGCTGAGACTCGTCGGAACGATTTCCTGATCGTCTGCGGAACGAAGCCGCTCGTTGTACTGGGTGAACTCACCCAGCGACATTCGATTGTCGTGGCAGCCGGCGATACACACCATGATGACGAGCGTCGATGACAGAACGCCAGCGCCGCGCAGATTCAGTTTCTGGCTGGATCGGCGTGCCGAGAGTTGTCGCATACTTGCCTGTGGTAAGTAAAAAGGCCGGATCGTGCTCACACGGTGCTCCTGTCGACTACGAAACCCAAAGACGGCTATGGGATGTATCGGTCAGGTCTGCGTGTGAGCTTTATTTATCGGCATGCTCGATCTCGCGCGGCTGTTCGGCAACGCAACAATTGCGCCGCGCTTTCTACAACTCATGGACATTTATGACTGACGAACCACAAGCTCTTGTAGTTCGCGATTTTCTTCTTCCGTTAGATCATTCGGACCCTTCGCCAACTCCAATGCTTGCTCCGCCGCACGTCGGGCTTTTTCATGATCATTCAACCGCGACGCGCATCGTGCAATCATGAGTTGAGTCCGCGCGCGTTGTGTCTGCGCCAGACCGGCTTCTGCGCAAACTTCAAAGTCGACCATTGCGGCCACATATTTGCTATTTTTGTACAGAATATTTCCACGGGTATCGCGCAGTTCAGCATGGCGTGGACTCAAATTGACGCCGCGGTCCGCGAGTGCGATGGCCTCGTCGTAACGGTTCCGTTCCATGCCAAGAAACCAGGCGAGATCATTGAGCGCGGTGATATGTTCCGGATTCTTTTCCCGGAACGTTTCGTAGATCTTGATCGTGGTATCGAGATCGCCGAGCTGATAAAACAACTTTCCAATGATCAACTGCTTGGCATCATCCGGCGCGAATCGCGCGGTGGCCGACTGAAGCAGCTTTCTTGCCAGTTCCTTGTACTGCGGTTCGCTCGCCGTCACCAACTGGCCGGCCGCCACGATGGACAGTGCGGCATCGTGATTCCCATCCATGAGTTCGGGAATCAGATTTTCAATACTCTTGTAGTCGCGCGTTTGACCGAAGAAAATGATGCGGGCATTCTGCGCCTCGTAGGAACGCGGCTCTTTTTCGACCGCGTTCTGGACGGCCTTGGCGACACCCTCGCGGTCTCCCTGCATTTCCCGCAGATTCGCAAGCTGCAGATATGTCGCGGCGTGCGCTTCTTCGGGGTTTTCCGCGATGAACTTCGCGATTTCCGCAGTTGCTTGATCCACGTTCCCCGTTGTACTCAGGATCCGACTTCGAAGGATTCTCAGCTTCTGTGAATACGGAGCGCCGGCCAGGGCCTGATCGACGAGGCGCAACACAGGGGTGAGATTGCGGTCTCCGGACGGCGCGATCGAAGCCCGGAACAAGAGCTCGAGTGCTTCGACGTTTGTCGCATCGACGTCCAGCGCAAGCCTCGCGAGCCGCTCGGCCGCCGCAAAGTCTCCGGCCTGCTCTTCAATCTGCGCGAGTGCCGTTCGCAAACGTCCAAGATGCTGCAATTCGTCAACTTTGAGACTGCCGCCGGTAGAAGTGGGGGCAAGCTTCTGAATGCCGGCCTGGGCGATTCGTCGCGCAGAGCCGAGATCGCCGAGCATGACCTCGATACGGATGAGTGCCAGTTCGGCTTCGTGCAAAGTTGGATTCAGTTCGAGCGCCCGCGTGAGCAACTCGCGCGCGGCTGTCGGGCTTTCCCG
Source organism: Phycisphaerae bacterium (assembly GCA_050245935.1). GTDB lineage: Bacteria > Planctomycetota > Phycisphaerae > UBA1845 > Fen-1342 > JALHOX01. The sequence goes on from JBFWWY010000053.1 coordinate 9,528, forward strand.
TCGATCCAGCATGGACAGGGCGCGGAACATCATCAGTTCCGGATCGACGTGGGAGCGAGTGGCGGCTTCCAGACTGTCGATCAATTCAGCGGCGCGCGCATAATCCTGAGGCTGATTGCGGTAGAAAAGCGCTTTGACGAAATTGCGTCGCAGCAGGGTGCTTTGCGGATAGTCGCGGAGTCCGCGCTCCCAGAGTTCAAGCGCTTCGTCCACCCGTCCGATTTCGAGCAGATATTGTCCGAATCGGATCAGGCCCTCGGCATTGCCCGCTGTGGTCAATTCCGGAAGCATCTGGAAATCCCGCAGGGCCGCTTCGGAGTCGCCCATCATGTGCAGCAGCAGGCCGCGCGTCTCGCGTAGGCTGTAGTCCTTCGGCGCCTCTTCAATGCGGGCATCAATCAATTTTTTGGCTTCGTCCATCCGGTCGAGTTCGGTCAGAAGCGCGACACGCGCGCGTGCTACGCTGGGGGACGGACCATTGTCGGCTTCAATCTGGTCGAGTGCCGCGAACGCGGCCGATTCATCCTTCGATTTGTCAAACTGGAGCATCGCGAGCAACACGCGCGACGGAATATCATCGGGCTCAGTTTCGGCGTGCTCCTGGAGCATGCGGATCGCCTCCTCCGGACGGTCCTGCTGCACCAGTTCGGTCGCACGCCGGGCACTGCGAACCTCGTTTGGTACCGCCTTGCTCTGCATCACGACGTCCATCAATTCAGAATCGCGACCGCGGCTCTTCAGGAAGTTCAGATACGCATAGGTAATTTCGAAATTGTCGGGATTGCGTTTCCAGGCGTTGCTGTAGAGCGTTTCGGCGGCACGCCAGTCCCGGCCCTGCTCGTAGGCTTTGCCCAACAGGCAAATCGCGCCCGCGTGATTCGGATCGGCGGCCAGCACGGATTGTAAGCTGTCGAGGATGCGCTCGCGTTCCGCTGCGGACGCATGGTTGGTCAACAGGATGTCAGCCGACCATACCCGCCAGGTCAGTCCGGCTTCACCTTCGATTTCGCGCATTTCCGCGACGATCGCTTCGGCGACCGGCCGGTCCTTAACGAGATCAAGTTTCGTCATCAGCAGCGCGCGGACCGTCATGTCGCGATCGTCAGCAGGCTCGTTGCGCATGATTTCGCGGAGACGCGAAATACCGGTCGACGTATCGCCGCGATCGAAGGCAACGCTCGCGATCTTCAGATCAAACTCACGCTGCTCTTCGCGCGTTTCAGCGCTTTCCCGTCCTTGAATGAAAGCGATGCTGGCATTCTCGAATTCGCGGGTCATGGTGTAGAGGTCGCCGAGCCG
>JBFWWY010000054.1:0-10707 GCA_050245935.1 Phycisphaerae bacterium
ATGTATGTCGAGCAGTCGGATGACGGAATCCGGTTCTTCGCCGATGCTGTTCAGGTTGCTTACTTGCCGCGAGAAACAGACCGCACAAACGATACACCGCCGACGTTGCCCAGCAGTTTCGCGGAATGGCGGGTTTTTCCCCGCGCACTCGCACTGTCCGCGTTCTCCAGACTTCGCGTGGCAGATCTTTTTATTCACGGTATCGGAGGAGCCAAATACGATGAAGTGACCACCGACTTTATGGCTGACTTCTTTGCGGCGGCGGTCGCGCCAATTGTCTGCGTCACGGCAAGCCTGCATGCGCCGTTACCAAAGTTCAGTGAAACGACGTCGGACCTTCGTACCGCAGAGTACAAACTTCGCGATCTCGCATTCAATCCACAGCGCTATATCGCGAGCATTCCGCCGGCGCTGCTGAAGAAGCGGGAAGCCGCGATCCAACGGTCAGACGCACTTCGCGCCGCGCAGGGAGACGCGCGGGAACGCCGTCTGGAGTTCGAAGAAATTCGCAAATTGAATTACGACATCAACAACTTGAATGCATCAGTCGCCGCACAATTGGAAGCGGAAGCGGAGGATATTCGCTCCAAACTCGCCGCAAATCGCATCGCCGAAGACCGCGAATACTTTTTCGCGCTCCACACGCGCAAGTCGTTAGACGCCCTGAAAGCTGTGATCCTCAGCGAAATTTCCAGTGTACACGCCGCCGTACCATCTTGATCGACGGAAAAATTCCGATTCTGCCTACGACACCCGCGCCATGAAATTGATGCGCCGCTCGGCGAGTCGCGAGAGCTTCTGGTCGGTCGCGCCTTCTTCGTTCAATGTTTCTTGCAGAAGGTCCGCGGCCTCGAAGTCGCCCAGCTTTTCCGCGTACGTCCGGGCCACGCCATAACCGGCGATCTCATAGTGCTCCACACGCTGCGCAGCAGCGATCAACCCGGCGTCGCGAACATCGTCGTCGATGTCTGATTTCAGCATGTCCTTGCCTTCGGCGAGCAAGCCTTCCATGCCCTTGCAATGATGACCACCGGGCTGAAATTCGAGTGACTTGAAAATCTGCTCCAGGCGCAGCACATGCTGCTTGGTTTCTGCCTGATGATCCTTGAATGCTTTTTGCAAGCCAGCATCTTTTGCAGCCGATGCCATGCTGGGCAGTGCGGCGAGAATCTGATTTTCTGCGCTGTAGAGGTCCTTGAGTTCATGGACATATAACTTCTTGAGCGAGTCAAGTTTCATGTCGATCTCCTTTCTCCGCAAAAATTGATTATGTTGCGACTTCCTTAAGGGGCGTTGTTGTTGCTGAAGAGGCCGTTGTCATTGCCGAACAAGCCGTTGTCGTTTCCGAATAACCCATTGTCGTTCAGATTGTTGCTGCCGCCGTTGTCGTTGAACGGAAACGTGTTGTCATTGAAATTCACCGAGTTCGAGTTGCCGGTGAAAGCGTTATCGTTGAAGTTATTGTTGAAGATTCCGCTGTTGTCGTTCTCATTGAAGTTAAACGCGGAGTTATCGTTGAAGTTGAATGTGCTGTTGTCGTTCGCGTTGAAACCGACGTTCACGTTCACGTTGAAGCTGTTGAAGTTATCGTTGTTGTTGCCGAGCCCATTGTCATTTCCAATCGGGCCGACTCCGTTACTTCCAACGAACGGACACGCCGCCAAGCAGCCTAAAAACGCACTCACAATCATTGTTGCCGCTATTTTTCTCATCCGCGCAAGCTCCCTACGCTGGTGTAGTCGATCATCACTCAAATCAGTCTTTTTGCACTGAAGATGCTAATTCGGAAAACTGACGAGTTCCTGAATTCTCGTTTGACAACTCGTTACGACGGTCCATGAAGAGCCGGGAACATGCCCGCGAAGATGAACAATCGCTGCATTCCGCATATAAGTACTGCATGACAACCAATCAGAACGGTGAATTCTGCTACCGGACCGCCGCCGAAGAAACGTGGCGGATGTTCAAAGTGATGTCCGAGTGGATCGAGGCCGTGGAAATGCTCGCGCCCGTCGGGCCGGCGATCTCCGTCTTCGGCTCCGCGCGCACGCCGCCGGATCATCCGCATTACCAGATGGGCGTCGACCTCGGCGCGCGACTCGCAAAGGACGGCTTCGGTGTCATCACCGGCGGGGGGCCGGGACTGATGGAAGCGGCGAACAAAGGTGCGTTTGAAGCCGGCGGACGCAGCATCGGATTGAATATCTGGCTCCCGCACGAACAGTCCGCGAATGCGTACCAGACGCGCTCGATCGAATTCCACTATTTTTTCATTCGCAAAGTAATGTTCATGAAATATGCCGTCGGCCTGGCGTTTCTGCCCGGCGGCTTCGGAACCATGGACGAGTTTTTCGAATCGATGACGCTGATTCAGACCGGCAAGGTGAAGCCGTATCGCGTGGTGTTGCTGGGCAGCGACTATTGGTGCGGACTCCTCCATTGGATTCGTCAGACGCTCTCCGACACGTTTGCGTATATCTCGCCTCAGGACAACGATCTGTTTCTGCTGACCGATGACGTTGACGAAGCAGCCGACGAGCTGCTTCGCGCCTACCGCGAAAACCCCGAACTTGCCGACGAACCCGACAGCGAACAGAGTGCGGCACTACCGCAGGAAAAGCAGATCACCGCCGAAGGAACCTTCATCGGCAAGCCGCCGAAGCAATGCGGCCCGAATCCTGCCGCGCCTCCGGCAAAGAAATAGAAATTCTAGAAAACCTTGACTTTCTGTTATTGGCGGCTATTCTCTCCTGTGGGCGCTCCGGTGGCGGCGCGCGCTTCAATCATTCAAATGGAGAGAATCACTCATGATCGCAAAGCAGGACTACGAAATGATGACACCGGAGGAAGCCGCACGGTGGTTTCGCCGCTCCCCGTCCTGGCTCCGCCAGCAGCGCGGTCTGCTGCGCTTCGGGCAGGATCGGGCCCAGCCGCTGTTCCACGTCGCCGTCTGCCGCGCCTTTGTACTCGGGCGGCTGGCGAATCTGACGGAAGCGCAGTTACGAAACGTCCAGATTCAGGCGCTCGCGTCCGCCTGCAAACTGGAAGCCGCAGACGCCGCGGCGAAAACGCGTACAGGCCAAAGCCCGGCATCGCAGAGTTTCAGTCCCGCTGCGCCCGCGCTCGACTTTGCCGAGGGCCCGCGGGATCCACTGACGGTTTGAGCGGTAAACTCGGAATTGCTGGGGGGTGGCACCGGCGGCGGTGCCACCGCAATCAAACGTCGACGATCTGATCCACCGTGATCGGTTTGTAGCGGTCGAGATCAGTGTCCAGCGTCAGCATGTCGAGCCGGTCTGCGAGTTTCACCGCCATCGATTCGTTGAGCATGTGAATGTTGCCGATTTCCGTCTGCACCGGCTGCAACCCCGTTGCCACAGCGGCCTTGGCCTGATCCGTGGATATCCAGCCCGTCTCATGGCTCTGTTTCAGGCCCAGCAGTTTTTTTCGCTTTCGTGAGACGGCGACGAAATCGCTGTTCGGGAAAACAGTACCGCCGCCATTCTCCCAGTAAAAACGCGTACGCACAGCGTTGTCATGTTTCGTATCGACGCACAACTGAATAGAGGGCACTTCCACGCTCTCGTGTCCGCGCTCTTCCAGTTGATCCATCAGCTTGCTTCGCATCAGTTGGTACGCATACCATTGCGCCATCTCTTCGTGCTTCCATTCGTACATCTTCGCGTTGCCTTGCGCATCAAGTGCTGCATGGTTCGCAACAATCCAGGACTCCATCAGCGATTCCTGCGAAGGATCGATCGGTGCGGCGTTTTCCGCCATGCCGGAATGAACAATCCTCATCTTGAAACCTTTCGCGAGGATGACGATGATCGGCACAGCTTCCGCACCGTAGATCGTCGCGCGACAGAGCGGAATTTCCGCCGACAGGCCTGCGTAAGTCCATCCGTTGTCGAATGTCGAAGCTGCTTGAACGGGTGCGGCCTGCCGCGAAAAATCGAAATGGATTCCCGTGTCGGGGTGCCGATAAGCAACGGTGTCATCGACGATCTGTAATTTATGCGTGCCGACTTTCTCGCAAAATAACTCAAGATCGTCCAGGGTCAGTACCGGCAGATTCTGGCGATAAAAATGAACGTGAAAACTCAAGGCAACCTCGATTTCTCAGACTTCGTAAATCAGGACGAACTGCACCCGTCAACAAAACACTCGCGCTGCAGTCCGGTTCTTTCAAATCGCGAGCATTCCGGCCAGCGCCCCGGCCGTCGCAAACGGGATCAGTAAATTATCGTCTACTTTTGCCCCGCGAATCTGCAATGTTAATGACTCGGCAAGCATTCCGGCACAGGCGGCGACCAAAGCCGCGAACCAATGGTCTGGTAACACGAGCAGAATAATCACGAATGCGCTGATCAGGAACGCCGCACATCCGGCCAGACTCTTACCCCCGAAACGCATGCTGCGCACCTTGCGCCCGACCAGCGACGCCGCCGAATCACTGAACGAAAGGACCAGCAGGGAAGCGATCGCGACGTGTTTTTCGAAAATGAGGATGACGAAAAAGCTGGCCAGAAAAACATACGTCGCGCCGGTCAGTGAAAATCGTTCGGCGGGCCGGAACAGGTTGCCGAAGCGCCGATGCAGAAACGAGCGAAACGCCGGCACCGTATGCCGGCAGATTTCGGTGATCAACGAGGCAACCAGCAATCCGCCCATGATCCAGAGCATGATCTCCCGGGTCAGAAAATAATAAGACAACGGGAAAATGCACGATGCGCCGTGGATCAGTTTGCGGCCGATCTCGTCGTAGTACGTATTCGGCGCATCGATGGCGCTTGCTGCCTGCACGTCGAAGGGTATTTCGCGAGTGTCCAGTTTCATGGTCAGTTTTCGAGCGAGTGATTGAGGTCTCCCAGACCGGCGGGATCAACGTGGCACTCCTGCCGCGCCGCGCAGCGATCCGCGTAAATGCTCTGCGTCAACTCCGCGCCGAAAAACAGGATGGCGCTCGAGTAATATACCCACAGCAGAATCATGATGACGGACCCCGAGACACCGTACGCGGACGAAACGCTGCTGAATGACAGCATCAGGCTGATGACCTCGCGTCCCAGTCCGAAGAGGACTGCGGTAATGATGGTGCCAAGTGCCGCATCGGACCACGGAACCTTGAAGTCAGGAAGAAACTTGAAGATCACCAGAAACAGCAGCGCGAACACCAGAAACGATACGCCCCAGTCCACCCACGGCCAGAAAAACGAAATCACCGGGTGAATATCGGCAAAGTGTGATTCAAGAAACTTCATCACGGAATCAACGAAGAGGAGAGACAGCGAGAACAGCGACAGGACCGCCAGCATTGCGAGCGCGATCGCACGCTTCACCAGGAATTCAATGAAGCCGCTTCGATTTCGCGGCGGCACATTCCACATCTGATTCATCGAGTCGTGAAGTTGCGCAAATACGGCGGTCGCGGAAAATACCAGGAGCCCGGCACTGACGAGCGTGGCCCACCCGAAATGCCGAATGCGTTTTCCTTGTCGAATCATATTTTCCATCGCGTCCGCTGCCGGTCCGCCCACATAATGTTCCACTTCCCGCGAAATCTCTTCCTGCGCGTAGGATTCGCTGTAAAGCGCCCCCATCAATGTCAGCAGAAGAATAACAATGGGCCCGAGCGATAGCGCGGTATAGAATGAGATGGATGCCGCATGGCGCAGTGCGTGGTCTTTGAAGAAACCCAGCACAGCAACTTGTAAAATGCGCCACGGCCGGTCAATGTAGGCGGGTAGACGGAAGCGCCGCTTCACGGACGTGGGTTCGGCTGCTGTCGAGTGTGGCGCGTTCATCGTTCATCCATGAAGAGAAGTACGAGGAGAGTGTAGCGTGAATCCAATCCGACGCATGGGGTTGTCATTCCTGTTGGGATGCTGCCTGACGCCGGCGCTTGCGGATGGTGTCGAAATCGACATCGACGACATGGACGCCGAAATCTGGTATTCCGCCGAGCAGTGGCACATCGGCATTAAATACAAGATTGATATCGACGAGCCGCCGCCGGGGGCGGGTTATGTTTTTGAAATGTCGTTCACGCAAGGGGGCCGGCCCGTTGTCGATAAGGACGGAAAGCAGATTGCCATTGCGATTCCGCTGGACCGCCCCTCCAAGCGGGATGACGATGAGTACGAATATAGTGACGTCGCCACCATCGACTTGTTGCGCGACTACATTCGGCTTCCGGATAAAGTCGAAATGGTCGGCGTGGTACTCGAGAAAAAATCGGGCGCGACCATGACGACGAAAGACGCCAAAGTAAAGCTGTTGAAGCGTCCGCCGCGCGACGACTGAGCGTCAGGAAACTGCCATGCAGCAAGACCCATGATCGCGGCAGCCGCAGCGAGCCGGAATTCATCCGCCTTCAGAACCGCTTCGGAAGCGGGAAATGTTGAGGGCAGTAGGGGGCGTCTCGCATGTACAACTCGCGCCCCGCATGCACGATTACCCGTACCCGTTGTTGCGTTCGACGTAATCAGAGGCGCGCTGCGCGAGTACGCCGGAAAGTACCTTTCATCCAAAGACACTGCAGCAGAAAAGTAAAATGCCCCATCCACGAGCAGGCGTCATTTTTGATATGGACGGAGTTCTTGTCGCTTCCGGTGCCGCGCACGCGGCGAGCTGGCGCATCGTCGCGCGCCGCGACGGCATCAGCGTCAGCGACGCCCAATTCAAAGCGTCGTTCGGAATGACCAGCCGCGAAATTATTCGTGATTGGTGGGGCGATTCGATCCCCGCAGACCGGGTTGAATCCATTGACGACGAAAAGGAGAAAGAATATCGCGAGTTGATCACCGGCATGGTGCCACTGACGGTCGGCGTTCGCGAGGTGCTGGTTGCACTCTTTCGTGCAGGAATTCCCCTCGCTGTCGGAACATCCGGACCGCCTGAAAATCTCGCGCTCGTTCTGACGGAGACCGGAATCGGAGAATACTTCGCGGCGACCGCAAGTGGGAAGGAAGTCGCACGCGGAAAACCCGCCCCCGACATTTTCCGTTTGGCTGCGCAGAGAATCGGCATTCCACCTGAACATTGCGTCGTCGTCGAAGACGCGCCAGTCGGCATCGAGGCCGCGCGGGCGGCAAACATGAAGTGCATTGCCTACGTCGGTACCCACGACGCAAATACGCTTCGCTCCGCAAAACCAGACTGCATCGTGGAGAATCTGCGCGAGGTCGATCCGTCATGCATCGCGTCACTCGTCGGTGGCGACGTGGTTACGACTCCAGCCGATTGAAGTGCCTGATGCCGATTTGCAGAACGGTAATGGTGGTCGTGAGGCTGAAAACGCCGAGCGCGCCGAGTACCCACCAGGACGTCCGGCCCAGCGGCGGCACCTCGACGTGCCCAAAATTAAACTCGCCGTAGGTAATCCACGCCACCGAAAACATCATCAGTGCGACAAACAGCATGCTCACGACGAGATTGACGGTCCCGCCAAAACCGGAAGCGATTCGCGCGGGATTGCGCTGTCCCAGCATCGGCAGCCGCGCACCGATACCCACCGAAATCCCCGACAAACCGATGCACACAAAAATGCACACCATGATGTGCAGTGTCATCCATGAGGCCGGCAGGTTGATTTGCCGCAGGGCAAGCAACAGAACGGTGAGGCCCGCAGTGCCCGTCATCGCGAACGCGAAGATAAATTTCAACACCAGCAGTGTCGAACGTTTGCACGGAATCAATCCGAGGGCCCACAGTTGCTGGCTCTCCAGCGACAGCATCGGGAAAATAAACCGGCTGGTGAAGGTCGCGAGAATCAGACTGATCGTGGTCAGGTTCAAAAAGGCCACCAGCCCCTTCACGCGCGGATTCCCCAGATCGAAAGGAAGTTCCCGCAGATTGAGTGCGTACAGAATGAGCAGGGCAAGCATGATCAGCATCTGCGTCCACTGTGTGGCGTCGCGCGAAAATGTGCGCAGATCTTTCTGCAAGACATAGCGCCACGGACGCGGCAGGAAGAAAAAAACAGTGTGTGTGATTCCGCTGGTAACCCACCCGCGCCGAATAATCGGCACAAATCGCCCCTGCTGGGCGCGGTCGTACGCCTTGGCCCAGGTGTGACCGACGAGGTTGATCGTCACCCAGACGAGAAATGCCGCATTCGCCAGCACAACCAGCAAATAGAAAACACTCTTGCCGACGTCTCGTTCCAGCACAGCCACAATGCCCATCGCGGACCATGTGCTCGGCAGCCACGGGTTCTTCATCGCCGAAGTGTGTTCGAGGATGCGCGCAACCCACTCCTCCGTATTGACGTCGAACGCGGAAAGTCGCGCCAGCCAGATGCCGATCCCGGCCAGTGTGGCAAACCCGAACCACATCGCAATGACGATCGGTCGCCGGGGAAGCCACATCGCGACAGCCCATGCCGCGAGATACCCCAGCGTACAGGGAATCAGCACAAAGCCGCTGAAATGCCCGACGAACAGGGGGTAGTAGTACCATTCCACTTTGGTCGTGGTCGCGACCGCCAGCATCAGCGGCACACCCAGCAGCAGAAACGCCCAGCTCGACAGAATCGTGCCTTCCACCCACTTCACAAACATGATCTGCCGCGGCGACGCCGGCATCGCGAGCAGGTGCGCCGGCTCGGCCCGCCCGAACAATGCCCCGAATGCCAGGACGCCGTTGGAGAACGCCAGCATGATCGCGAGCGCAAGAAAAAAGTGAACGAAAATCTGCTGATTCGCGACGACCGCGACCAGTTGCCAGTTTTGCACGTGCTCGAAAATGAACACCAGCAGTTGGTGCAGTGCCGCCCAGATGAACGCGAGCAGAACCAGGACCATGAACGTCTGGCCCGGATCGTCGCGCAGATGCTGATCGATGGTGTGCTTGAGCTGCTTTCCCCGATACGCGGCAAGTACCCGCGCATGCGAGCGCGGCGCGGCATCCGGTTCGACCTTCGCGCGAACACTCATGCGACTTCCGCTTCCGGGGAAATCGCACCGCCGGTCAGGCGCATGAACACATCTTCAAGCCGTCCGTTGTGCGCTGCGGCATCCCGCAGCTCCGTCAGTGTGCCCAGCGCGGTGAGCACCCCTTCCTGAATAATCCCGATTCGGTCTGCTACCTGTTCAGCGATGTCAAGCGTATGCGTACTCATGAACACGGTACGTCCGGAATCGGCGAACTCCCGAAAAATATTTCGCGCCACCCGGATCGTTCGCGGATCGAGTCCCACCAGCGGCTCATCAACCACCAGCAGATCGGGCTCATGAATGAGTGCGGCCGCCAGCGCGACGCGCTGCTTCATGCCGTGACTGTACGTCTCGTTGAGCTGATCGAGAAACGAGTTCATCTCTAGGCGCTCGCTCCACATCGCCAGCCGCGAACGCCCCACGGTTGCCGGGATGCGGTACATCTCCAGCGTGAATTCCAGAAACTCACGACCGGTCAACTTGTCATACAGGTGGGGCTGATCCGGGACGTACGCCACATGTGATTTCCCCGCGATGGCATCGTTCCGCATGCTGTAGCCGCAAACTGAAATCGAGCCGGCATCGGGTTGCAGCAACCCTACGGTCAGCTTCAGCGTCGTCGTTTTTCCGGCACCGTTGTGCCCGAGAAACGCGAAAACCTCGCCCGCGTACAATTCAAGATCGAGATTCTTCAGCGCGACTTTTTGACCGTACGACTTCCGTACGCCGGCGATTCGCAGCATCGTCTCCCGGCCGTTTGTGTTAGAACTCATCAAATTCTTTCTCGATCCGTTTCTGTGCTTCCTCGGCTTCCGAGTCGGCGATGAGTTCGCGAAACTGAAATACGGTCTTCTTGAGAGTGCTTTCCCGGTAAGGCTCGTCTTCAATCCTTAATTTCCCGATCAGCGGCAGATCAACTTCCTGTCGCAGAACGCGGCCGCCGGGGCCAACCCACCCCACAGTCTGCGGCGCTTCGACGCGCAGTGCTTTCACGATCTTTCCGCGGATCATGATTTCCTCTTCCCGCGTCACACGAACCAGGATGGTGTCAAATTCCAGTGCGTCACTGTTCATCCCCGGAACCAGCCGCGACATCGGGTTCAGAATCTGCATCCGCCAGGATTGTCCAACTTCGAGCCCCGTCAATCGCTCAAACGGCCGCAACGCATCGCCGAGCGATCGCGTGGCATCGGCGTCCAGAATAAACGAACCCTTCTGTTCCCCAACCTGCCAGATACACGGAAACTGGCTGGAAACGCGCTCGCCGCGAAGACCCACGGCCAGCGGCAAACCCGCGACCACCATCCGGAGTTCATCCACATTGTCGCTGTTTTCCTGAAAAGTCAGCGTGATTTCCACTTTCAGGGCCGGCGTTTCCATATTCGGACGTGCCGGAAGTCGAATCGGATAAATAAACGTCAGCGATTCGTGAATGGCAACCGCAGATTGCCGGGAAATATGTGTCCAACTGCGACCGACCAGTTTGTCTTGCGCATCATAAATCGCCATTTGAATCCAATCTTCTCCCCCGGAAGGAATCAAACTGGTAATCGGGTCCGGCGGATCGCCGACCCACCAGCGCGGCAGAACGTCTCGCACGAACAGCCAGGCATTGGCGCTCGCCATCAGCGCGAATAGTGCGATTCCTAACCAGCGATTCAGCATGCGTGCAGCTCCCGGCGGTAGCTTCGAGCGAGTTTGACCGATTCTATCTGTTTGCAAGTTTCGCGGTCAATTCCGAACAACTGCTGCCACGCGATTCGACGGT
>JBFWWY010000055.1:0-10596 GCA_050245935.1 Phycisphaerae bacterium
CAAAAATTTCCGCGTTTTCGAAAATGAATGGGCCGCGTGCGGCGTCGAAGGGTCCGAGATTGAAGGTCGGCTGGTTGGTGGGGTCGGATGCGCCGGAGAGCCGCAACGCGGCAACCGGCAGAAAGCGGTTGGCATTCCGACGATCCTGATGCTGCAGCGACACTTCAATATTCGTGATCGTGAACGCGATGTCGCCGGCATTGCGAAGACTCACGTTTGCGGACACGCGTGCGCCTTCGATGGATCGGGAAACCGAACGGTTTTCGCTCATGGAAAGTGCCGTCGAGATCGACCGGGCGACTTCCTCGGTAGACGATTGTGCCGACTCCGAATTGACCGTGGACGAATAGCCGCTGGTAAACGTCTGACCGAACTCCGCTTCGGCGGTGACAGAGCCGCCGAAGCCGTCCGTCGTGCCGTAATTGACTTCCACGCCAAGCGACTGACCGAATTCAAGAACAGATTCGTTGCTGGTCGTATCGCTGGAACCGAATCGCGTCTCATTGGACTGGGTAAACGTCGTTGCCTGCGTATCTTCGATCGACTGCGACACTCCCTCTTCGTCCGTATAGGAGTAGGCTACGTCCACTTCGAGGAACAGGTCATCGGCGAAAATCTGCGGACGCGGCAAGTCGGCGATCAGCGGGTTGCGGTTGCGTTCGATGAGTTCCACATCATCGTCGAGCTGGTCGCCATCGGTGTCCGCGAGCGTCGGTGAGGTCGCGAGATCGAGTTCCAACTGGTCGTTCAGGGAATCGCCGTCCGAATCCTGATTGGTGGGATCCGTAAACCAGTCATTCCATTCCGCGGCGTCCGGCAGTTCGTCGGCATCGGAGTCGGCGGCACGCGGGTCGGCGCCGATATTTTTCTCCAGCGCATCGTTGAGGCCGTCGTCGTCCGTGTCGCAGTCGAACGGATCGCTTGTGACGTCGCGATCGACTTGTCTTCCATTGACCAACGTCACGGTCACGACCCAGCCACGCTGCTCCGCTGCATCGGACAGACCATCGCAATCGCTGTCCGGCAACATCGTGCCGGGCGGGTCTTCGACCATGCACGGTTCGTCCTCACTGCGGTTGCAACTGCTGTCAGGCGGTCCGCTGAACGGCGTGCCGGCAAATTGCGTACGCGTCGGCGTGACGAGAACGTCAGGTGCTGCGATGACATTTCCCGCCTTGTCGCGCAAGTTGGTGACGACCAGTTCGTAAGTCACCTCGTTCTGTGCGCGGGTACGGAGAACCACCGCAGAGCCGTCTCCCGTCCGCTGCGCGGAGACGATCGCCAGCGCGCCGGCCTCCGGCGTGACATTGACCTGCACAATGGCATAGTTTGCCGCTTGGTCTGCATTCTGGTCCATGGGTTCGCTGAACGTCACTGTGACACTGGTGTTGCTGGTGGAGACCGCGCTGACGAGGCGGGGCGCGCCGGAAACAGGATCTTGTCCGGGTGTAATGTTCGGATTTGCGGCTGGCGGGGCCCCCAGAGGAGATTCGTTCGTCAGCGACGGCGTACTGGGACAGCCGCCGAGCATGAACCCGATTGAAAGGAATGGGACCGCTGCGAGTGCCAGCTTTGTTTTGAATGATCTACGTCCGAACATGACAAAACTCCGTAATCTGGACCTGAAAATGCGTCTTTCTGTTCCGGAAACCCCGGTGAGACTTCCTCTCACAGCCAGATAACGCAGGTTTCGCGCACTTCGCGCAGCGAGCCGAATGAAAAAATGTGTGCATTTTTGCGACGAAGTGGTTTTCCGGTCCAAATTGTGTGTTTTGCCGCCCCGGTCGATGATTCAATAATGTACAGTGAAGCGAAACCACCTACGCACCGTCGCTTTTGGAAGGTGCACGACGTCGTAGAGATCGCGCCGCATCTGTGATGTTCGTTGAAGTTGGAGTTCTGTTTCCACGTGGTCGACCCTCATTCCAACTCAGACAGCGCGAAACCGGAGACTGTCACGCTGCTGGTGCAGCGTATGCAATCCGGAGATCGCGAAGCATTCGACCAGCTATTTGAAGCGGTCTATGCCGAGCTGCGCGCTTTGGCCGGCCACATGCTGCAGTCCCCCGCACACACGCTGCAGCCCACCGCGCTGGTACATGAAGCGTTCGTGCGGCTCGCACAGCATGATGGCGGCTGGAATGATCGGCAGCATTTCTTCAATATGGCGGCGATGGCGATGCGACAACTCCTGATCGATCATGCGCGGCGACAGAAAGCTAAAAAGCGTGACCGGCCGCGGGCACGGCTCACGTTGTTGGCGACACCGGCCACGCCGGCCGCGGAGGTGGATCTGGTCGACTTTACCGATGCGCTGGATCGGCTCGAAGCGCACGATCCACGCCAGGCACGCGTCGTCGAACTGCGATTCGTTCTGGGCTTGAGTATCGAGGAAACGGCGGCAACCATGGGGCTTTCGCCGCGCACCGTCAATGTCGATTGGCAGTTGGCGCGCGCCTGGTTGCGACGCGAGTTGGAGAGTCCGGACACACCATGACCACCTTCGACCCCGACATCGTCCGTGAATTGTTTGCAGCGACGATGGACATGACGCCGGCCGAGCGCGAAGCGGAGCTCGACCTGCGCTGCGGTACCAATGCGGCATTGCGTGCGGAAGTGGAATCGCTGCTGAAGCGGCACGATCAGACGCACGGAGCGCTGGCGGACGGACACATCGGGATTGGATTGCGCCTTGCCAGAGACGATGCCGCGCGTCCAAAGGTACCCATTCAGTTGCCGGCGCGCATCGGTCACTATCGCGTTCAGGATTTCCTCGGTTCCGGCGGAATGGGCATTGTTTACCTCGCCGAGCAAGACGATCCGCGTCGGACGGTCGCCGTCAAGCTCATGCGCGGCGATGTGCTTACGCCGGACCTGTTAAAGCGCTTCAAGCGCGAGGCGCACGTACTCGGCCAGTTGCAGCATCCGGGTATTGCGCACATCTACGACGCCGGCGTGACGACGCTCGATGGAATGGAGCGGGCTTATTTCGCGATGGAATACATCGACGGCGTTCCGCTCACGGAATACGCCCGCCGCCACGCGCTCACTGCCCGCGAAAAGCTCGAACTGATCGCGTTTGTTTGCGACGCCGTCCAGCATGCGCACAAACGCGGCATCGTCCACCGCGACCTGAAGCCCGGAAATATCCTCGTCGACGCTGCCGGTCGCGTCCGCGTCCTCGACTTCGGTGTCGCGCTGGCCAGCCATCCCGATCTGCAGACGATGTCCTTTCAAACGGCTGCGGGACAGATCATCGGAACACTTCAGTACATGAGTCCGGAACAGGCGTGCGGTGCCGCGGATCGGATTGATGCCAGAAGCGACGTGTACGCCCTCGGCGTCATTGCATACGAGTTGCTCACGGGCGTATCGCCGTACCCGGTACGGGCCGAAAGCATCGCGGAAGTTGCACGCACGATTCAGGAAGTCGAGCCGACGCGTGTGGGACAATTCGATACGCGCCTTCGCGGCGATATCGAAGTGATGCTGGGAAAAGCGCTGGAGAAAGACCGCACGCGGCGCTACACCACCGCTGCGGACTTTGCCGCGGATATTCGCCGACATCTTACCGACCAGCCGATCGTGGCACGGCCCGCCACGACGCTGTATCGCTTCCGGAAATTCGCCCGGCGAAACAAGGCATTTGTCGCCGGGACGACGATTGCTTTCCTGGCGCTCGCCGTCGGCCTGATCGCGACGTCGATTCTGTATGTCCGCGCGGATCGCGCGCGGCAACTCGCGGAAAAGCAAAGCGAGATCGCGCGCCGAGAATCAGCGATAACCAGCGCTACCAACCGCTTCGTTAACGAAGATATGCTCAGTGCGCCGAATCCGTGGACCATGGGAGGACGGGATGTCACCGTCGCGTCAGTGCTGGATCGCGCGTCGGCAACGGTCGGCGAAAGGTTTGCGACCGCCCCGCAGGTCGAAGGCGCTGTTCGCACCACACTCGGCGAAAGCTACGCTGCGCTCGGGTTGTTCGCCGAGGCCCAACCACATTTCGATCGTGCCGCGGAATTGGCAATTGCAAATCCAGAGGGAGATTGGAGTGGGCGCATCGCGTCCCTGCGCCGCCGTGCGAATAATCTCTATAACCTCGGTCGCTTTGAGGAAGCGCGAGAACTCATTGACACCGTACTTGCGGAATCCGCGCAGCACGCCGGAGTCGAATCGATCGCAACCGCCGAGGGACTCGAAGTCCGCGCTGACATCGAAATCGGCAGAAGCGAATACTCGAAAGCAGAGGCCACCATTCGGGAGGCGTTGCGCCTGCGTCGGATCGCGGTCCCGAACGGGGACGTGGAAACCGCGCGGGCGCTGAATACACTCGGCTCTGCGTTGCATTATCTCGGCGATCATGCGCAAGCTGACAAATTCAAGCTTGAATCGCTCGCAGAGTTTCGACGCCTGCTGGGCGCGACCCATCCGCTTGTCGCGCAGGTCCTCAATGACCTTGGAACCAGCAAGGTCGAGCAAGGTCGCTTCGAAGACGCAATCGCCAATTTCGAGCAGGCCTTACCGTTGCTGCTTGACAATCTTGGTCCGGAGCATCGCGCTGTTCTTTCGTGTCAGCGCAGCCTCGGCACGGCACTGAGTTTTGCCGGCCGACACACCGAAGCAACCCCCTTGTTGGAACGGGCAATTGCGGACTCGGAGCGGACGCTCGGTCACGATCATCCCGAAACGTTCGCAGCAATCAATTGTCTTGCTACTTCGTATATTCGTACGGATCGGGCTGCCGACGGTGGGAAATTGCTGGGAGAGTTGCTGGCGCGCGCCGAGCGCGCGCTCGGCCCCGCGCATGCCGAGACGATTAAGTATCGACACAACTTTGCGTGGTGTCGACAGTATGCCGGGGAGTTGGTCGAGGCGGAACAGTTGTTTCGACGGGCGCTGGCCGACGCTGAAGCGACCCTGGGGCCGTTTCATCCCGAGACGCATTCGGTCCTGGACGCGCTTGCAATCAACATGGATCGTCAGGGACGATACGATGAATCGGTCGACTTCTTGCAGCAATTGCTGGGTTGGCAGGAACAGGCCGGCGGAGCGGCTGACATGGACACCGCCCGCTCACTGGATCGCATTGGCTCCGCGTGGGTGAAAGCGGAGAATCTCGGTGCCGCCCTGACCGCGTTTCAGCGCTGTGTGGCGTTGTGCAGCGTTTGCGTAAGCGAGTGGGAGTGGCGGTTCGGCATTGCGCGGGGAAAACTTGGCGAAACTCTTTCGCAACTGAGTGAATTTGGGGCGGCCGAGGAACAGTTGCTGAAAAGTCTTGCAATCGCGGAAGCGAATTGTTTGTCATCGACTGCGAGTGTGGAGGCGGGAATCCAGCGATTGCGCGCCCATTACGATCGTGCCGGCGATTCCGAAAGCGCCGCTGCGATCAACGAGAAACTTGCTGCGCTGTCCCTCTCGAAATAGTCCGCGGGGATACGCGGAAGGCCGATTTTTTGCTCCAGGCACCTCATCTCTGTATTGTGAATGACGCAGAATTTGTTGCCTTTTCGCGAACGGAGTGGATCATGTCGCAATCGGTGCTCACCGCCACATTGTTGATCATTCTTGTGTTTTCGGCCCGCGCTGCCTTCGCCGCGGATCGCGTGACCGGGAAGCCGTTCGCGACGCGGTCGGAGGTCATTGCGCAGCACGGCATGGCCGCAACGAGTCATCCGCTTGCGACGCAGATCGCGATTGACGTGCTCAAACAAGGGGGCAGTGCGGTCGACGCGGCAATTGCGGCGAACGCAGCGCTGGGGTTGATGGAGCCGACCGGTAGCGGCATCGGCGGTGACTTGTTTGCAATCGTCTGGGACGCGAAGACGCAGAAACTCTACGGGCTCAACGCGAGCGGACGGTCGCCGCTCGGACTGACGCGCGACTATTTTCACAAGAACGACTATCAGCAGATCCCCGACTTTGGCCCGCTGCCCATCAGTGTGCCCGGCTGCGTCGACGGCTGGTTCGAGTTGCATGGAAAATTCGGCAAGCTGCCGATGTCCGATGTGATCGCGCCGGCGGCGCGCTATGCACGCGACGGGTTTCCGCTCACCGAGTTGATCGCGTATTACTGGGGGATCGGCGGCGGAAAACTCAAGGATTATCCCGGTTTCGCGGAAACTTTTCTCGTCGACGGGAAGGCACCGACCAAAGGTGAAATCTTCAAGAATCCGCGACTCGCCGACACGCTCGAACGCATCGGCCGCGAAGGCCGCGATGTGTTCTATCGCGGCGAATTCGCGGACATTATGGACAAGTTCTGCCGCGACAACGGGTGTTTTCTCCGCAAGGAGGATTTCGCAAAACACCGCAGCGAATGGGTCGAGCCGCTCAGCGTGAGCTATCGCGGCTACGACGTCTGGGAATTGCCGCCGAACGGGCAGGGCATCGCTGCGCTACAGATGCTGAACATTCTCGAAGGCTACGACTTGCGACAGTGGGGTTTCGGTAGTGCGGCGTACCTGCATCATTGCCTCGAAGCGAAAAAACTCGCGTACGAAGATCGCGCGCGGTTTTATGCGGACATGGACTACTACGGCGTCGACTTGCAGCATCTTCTTTCCGATGAATATGCAGCGACGCGGCGGGCACTGATCGACGCCGACCGCGCCGCGGCGCAATATCCGGCAGGCCAGATCAGGGTAATGCTCGACGCGAGTGCGGCGATGAAAGAGCGCGCCGGTGCGTCGGCGGCATCGCTGAAAGATGCGGACAACCGTTTGCGCGACGGAGACACCATCTACCTCACGGTCGCAGACAAGGATCGCAACATGGTCTCGCTGATTCAGAGCAATTATCGCGGCTTTGGATCGGGATTGTGCCCACCGCTCGGCTTTTGTTTTCAGGACCGCGGCGCGCTCTTCACGCTCGAAGAAAATCATCCGAACACGTA
The DNA here is from genome assembly GCA_050245935.1 of Phycisphaerae bacterium. Taxonomy (GTDB): domain Bacteria; phylum Planctomycetota; class Phycisphaerae; order UBA1845; family Fen-1342; genus JALHOX01. The sequence goes on from JBFWWY010000055.1 coordinate 6,893, forward strand.
CGCGCCCGGCAAGCGACCGTTCCACACGATCATTCCCGGCTTCATCACCAAGGAGGGCAAGCCGCATATTTCCTTTGGCGTGATGGGTGGCGACATGCAGCCGCAGGGGCATGTACAGATCGTGACGAATCTGATCGATTTTGAGATGAACCTGCAGGAGGCCGGCGACGCTGCCAGGTGGTATCACACGGGTTCGAGCGAGCCGACCGGCACGACGATGAGCGACGGCGGTACCGTGGCGCTGGAGCGCGGCTTCGATGCAGATGTGCGCGAGAAACTCGCGAAGATGGGCCACGCGCTGAAAGACATGCGCGGCCCGTTCGGCGGGTATCAGGCGATTCTGTACGACGCGGAAAATGACGTGTACATCGGTGCATCAGAATCGCGCAAAGACGGCATGGCGGCGGGATATTGATTGCTGTGAAGTGGGGGACCGGCTCTCAGCCAGTTCGAAGTGGGGGACCGGCACTCAGCAAATTCGAAGTGGGGGACCGGCTCTCGGCCAGTTCGAAGTGGGGGGACCGGCTCTCAGCCAATTGGAAGTGGGGGACCGGCTCTCAGCCGGTCAGTTCGCGCGCAAATTCAAATTCACGCGTGCAATTGATGTCGTGTAGATCTCGCTCATTGCCTGTGCGGCGATAACCGTATTTTTCATACAGTCGGTGTGCATTCAAAAACCGCGTGTCCGACCAGAGAACTGCGCGGTTGCAGCCGCATTCGCATATTTTCTCATGAATGAACTCCGTGAATGCCGCACCAAGTCCGCGTTTTCGTGCGGACGGCGCGACGTAGAGGCGCTTCAACTCGCCAATGTCACCGTGAATCGTGAAGCCAATGCACGCCAAGATTTCGGACTCGTGATTTTGGAGGACGAAAAAATCGCCGCCTGCGCGGCGCATGTCTTCACCCGGTCGGAACAGATCGGCGTCGAGATTGTCGGGGTCGAGCACGCAGTCATACTCCGCGTAGCAGGCAGCGATCAGTTCCTGCAATGGCTTTACGTCGGCGGAAGCTGCTGGTCGCGGCGCACAACCTGCCAGTGCGATCAATCTTTTGACCGGCTGAGAGCCGGTCCCCCACTTCTTGGGACTGAAATTTTCGTCCGCTTTGGTCATAATGGTTGTATTCGTTTGACGTTGACCACCGAGGCATTGCTGAGGGTGAATGATGGAACTGCAACTCGACAGCGCGGAACAGCGCGTCTTCGGCGTACTGATGGAAAAGGCGCTGAATCTGCCGCAGTACTACCCCATGACCGTGAACGCGATTGTAACCGGCTGCAATCAGAAACAGAATCGCGATCCCGTCGTAGAGTTCGATGAAGATACGGTCTGGGATGCGCTGGAGCGGCTTCGCGCGAAGAACCTTGTCACCAAGATTGTCGCCGGCGGCTCGAGTCGCGCGGATAAATTCAAGCATCTCGCCGCCGACACCTGCGCCTGGCAAACGCCACAACGGGCGATACTCGCGGAGCTTCTGCTGCGTGGACCGCAGACTGCGGGAGAGCTGCGCACGCGCTGCGCGCGGATGCACGAGTTTGATTCCGTCGAAGCGGTCGCGCAAACATTGCAACGGTTATCGGAGTTGAACCCACCGGTGGTGCGGCAACTCGCGCGCCGGCCCGGTCAGTCCGCGAATCGCTGGATGCATCTGATCGGCGACGCGCCGGAGGCGTCATTCGATGAAGTGGAGGACACGGTACCGATGCGTTCGACGCAAGTCGCATCGAGAAGCGACGCGCCGCCGGCGCTGACGACACGTGTGGACGCACTGGAAGCGGAAATTGGTGCGTTGAAGCGGCGATTGGCGGCGCTGGAGAGCCAGCTTGGCGTTGAATGAGGAATGATTCAGCATGAGTGTCGTAAAGGCGCCGCGCCCGTACGACATCGCTCGTCCCGATTCAACGACTTTGTGGCAAGTTTTGGCGAATTCGCCTACGCTGCGAATCCCCGTGCTAATAATCAACCGCGCATAACAGACAGGAATTGCAGATGCCCTTGCTTGTGACCGGCTCGATCGGAATCGATACCGTAGAAACCCCGCACGGCCGCGCGGAGAATGTCCTCGGCGGCTCGGCGGTTTATTTTTCGCTCGCCGCCGCGCTGTATGCGCAAACGCGACTCGTGGCCGTTGTCGGCGAAGACTTCAATCATGACTGGTTTGAGCCGCTGCGCCGTCGCGAAGTCGATCTCAACGGTCTGGAAGTCCGCAAGGGCAGCAAGACATTTCGCTGGACCGGGCGCTACGAAGGCGCGATGAACGAAGCGGAGACGCTCGACGTGGCGCTGAACGTGCTTGCGGAAAACGCGCCGCCGATCCCGGATTCATTTCAGGACACGCGCTATCTGTTCCTCGCGAACACGCATCCGGCATTGCAGATTGAATTCGCCGACCGCTTGAAGAATGCGCAATTCGTGATGGCCGACACGATGAATCTCTGGATCAAGAGTGAGCACGAGCTGCTGCTCAAAGCGCTCACAAAGGTCGACGGCCTGGTTCTGAACGAAGGCGAAGCGCAGCTTCTGACCGATACCGACAATCTCGTTCGCGCCGGTCGCGACATTCTCAAAATGGGGCCGTCGGTCGTCATCGTGAAAAAAGGCGAGCACGGCGCGATTTGCCTTTACGGCGACGAAATCTGCACGATGCCCGCTTTTCCCACGGAGAAAGTGATCGACCCCACCGGGTGCGGTGATACGTTTGCCGGCGCGTTGATGGGCTATCTGACCATGAAGGGCAAGCACGACATGGACACCATGCGCGCCGCCATGGCACGCGGGACGGCGGCAGCGTCGATTGTGCTGGAATCGTTCTCGATCAACGCGAGCGCCGAAGCGACACGTGAAGCGGTGGAAGCGCGGGTGAAGACGCTTCGGAGTGCGATGGAGTTTGCGTAGTTGGGAATGACGAATGACGAATGACGAATGACGAATGGCGAATGGCGAATGACGAATGACGAATGACGAATGACGAATGACGAATGACGAATGACGAATGACGAATGACGAATGACGAATGACAAGTACGTAACCGTTTTCTCGCAAGAATATTCCTCAAAATGGGAGGGCGAGGCTCCCGCCGAGCCGTTCTGTGGGCAATTTGATAATGCTTACTCTCCTGTGGATACTGATCGGGGTTCCACTCGGCATTGTTTTGCTAAGGATGTTGCTCACGTACATCATCTGCCCATCTCTCGTGTTTCTGAGTGCGGTAATCGATCGGAATTCCCCTCAAACCGGTGCGCCCGGAAAATAAACTTGATTCACGGTTTCGAAACGTCTATCAAGAAGTCGTGAGGTGGCAGGCGCAGAAGTTTGGATTTGCGACGATGGGTGTTTACCGATTGAACAATAGAAAATTGTTCAAGGTCCGTGAGATCATATTACACTCTGCAGCGCGCGACATCATTGTACAAATCTCCTTCGTGCGATTCGCAGGATTTTGTGATCTACGAACTTCGCTGATAACGCATTTAAATTCAGGGAAGTACATCCGAACGATGGACTTTCCCGAATACTCGTGGCTCGAATCAGCGGACGTCGTAGATGAAGTGCTCTTTTACGCCGACTTTGGTGAGCTTCTAACATTACATCGTCGCCGAATTCAGAGATCTGCTGCGAAACCGGTGTGCGACCTCAATGATTTTTCGGATTATGAGGCGTACTGCGAAGTTGGTTTGCAATCGCTTATCCAGCGAGGCTTGG
>JBFWWY010000056.1:0-10547 GCA_050245935.1 Phycisphaerae bacterium
ACACCGAAGATCGCGTTGTTGCGGCTTTCGTCCTTGCTCTTGTAGGTCTTGCTGCCCCACAGGTGACAAACGGAGTTGATGCTCCACGTGATATGGTGAACCATGAAGACGCGAACCAGTCCACCCCAGATGAAGCCGAGCAGCGCGCCCAGCCACGATTGGGTCATGATGCCGCCTAGCACGGTGGGAATAAGCAACCCGAGCACCACCCAGAGCGGGAACAGATGACTGATTGTGCGCAGCGCGCGATCTTCGTGGAGGTCTTTGACGTATTTTTCCAGTTCCGGCGGATCGGCCAGAAACAGCCAGCCGACGTGTGCGTGCCAGAATCCGGCGATGACGCCTTTCAGGCCGGCACCCCAGCCGTGCGGGGAGTGCGGATCGTGGTGTTCGTCACTGTGCTGATGATGACGGCGGTGCATCGCGACCCACTTGAGCAGCGGCCCTTCGACTGCCATCGAGCCGGCGATCGCGAAAATCCACTTGACCGGGCGAATCGTCTCAAACGAGCGGTGCGTGAACAAGCGGTGATAACCGATCGTCACGCCGAAGCCGGTGATAAAGTACATCAGACCGAAAACGGTAAGTTCCGGCCAGTACACACCGCCGCGGCCCCACATCAAAATGATTGCAGCGATGAACGCGACGAATGGGAGGACCACGGCGAGAAAGACGATGACCTGTTGCGAAACGGGTGCGCGATCGCGCGGTGCGGAAGCTTCTGACAATTCGGCCTGATCTTCGATCACAGTCGATACGGTCTGCAAATCCGATGCGACCGTAGTTCGGCTATTCCCCATGTAGGGCTCCTGAAGGGTAACTGCTTTTCTGAGGTTGAGCGGCGAATCGGGAGTCGCACACTCCATCGCGGCCCGCGCCGAGCCGCAATTCGTTGACCGGAGAGTGCCCCGAGCCGACGAGATTCTAGACGACGATTGAACGCTCCGCAAAAAGACCAGCCCGTATATTTAAAAATCGTAAGTTTGTATGCGTAATACTTAGAGCCGCGCAGAACAAGCGCGACAGGCGCAACGGCTCAAGGTCTCAAGCCCACGCCTGGAATGTGCTGTCCGGGGAATTTTTCGCGCGCCCGCGCGGGCCATAAAAAAACCCGCCGCGGATTGCGGCGGATTCATTATTTGCGGTTGCCTTCAAATCTGCTCATTCAGGCAGATTGAAGGCGATCGTCTGTCTGCCCGGTGTTAGTAGCGACCGCCACCGCCGCCGTAGCCGCCGCGACCACCGCCGCCGCCGCCACGACCGCCGCCGTAACCACCGCGACCGCCGCCGCCGCCGCCGCCACCACTGCGACTTTCGCGCGGCTTGGCTTCGTTGACGGTCAATGCACGGCCTTCGTGCTCAACGCCGTTCATCGCGGCAATTGCGGCCTGCGCCTCTTCGCTGGAACCCATCTCGACAAAGCCGAAGCCCTTGCTTCTGCCGGTATCGCGATCGGTGACAACTTGTGCCGACTGAACGGAGCCATGTTCGGAAAAGAGGCCCTGCAAATCGGAATCGGTGACACTGTAGGACAGGTTGCCTACATACAGTTTTTGACCCATGTGGAATTCTCCTATCATTGGGCGCGTTGACCCTCTGTTTTCTTTCAGGGTCTGAGTGAAAGGGGCCGCGGTGGCCCGCAGGTAAGGAGTGCCAGTGAGTCGGATTTCGGAACGGGTCCGCAGTCAGGCGAACCGCTCAGGACTTACAGGTCATTTCGAACCTATGGAGAATGATACTCACGCGAGGACAACAATCAAGTTCTTTTTTCGGACCCAGTCAGAAAGGCTCCATTCCTCGGGAGCCCCCTGCCGTTCGCAAACCGGCCAATTCCGCGAACCGGAATGATCAGGCCGATTCTTTCCGGCGTTTTCCGACCGCCAACAGGTCCGCTTCACCCTTCACAACCGCGTCCGTGACGTGGTACTCAAGGTTTTTCTTCATGTCGGGGAGTTCATACATGTACGGCATCATGAATTCTTCCACCACGCCGCGCAACGCCCGCGCCCCCGTGTCGCGCTTGATGGCACGCCGCGCGATTTCGATCAGCGATTCATCGCTGAAGGAGAGGGAGGAATCCTCCATTTCGAAGAGCTTCTGATATTGCTTGACGATGGCATTCTTCGGCTCGGTCAGAATGCGGACCAGCGCTTCTTCCGACAACGGCTCGAGCGGGCAAATCACAGGTAAACGCCCGACAAATTCGGGAATCATGCCGAACTCGATCAGATCGTCCGGTTGCACTGCCGCGAGAATCTCACCAAGATCAAGCTGCTCGTTTGTCTGCGTAACGACTTCGGTGAACCCAATGGTCTTGCGGCCCAGGCGCTTGCGAATAATTTTGTCGAGACCGACGAATGTTCCGCCGCAAATGAACAGGATGTTCGAGGTATCGAGCTGAATGTACTGCTGTTCCGGGTGCTTGCGTCCGCCTTGAGGGGGAATGTTCGCCACGGTGCCTTCGAGCATTTTCAGCAGCGATTGCTGTACGCCTTCGCCTGAGACGTCGCGCGTAATCGAGACGTTGTTCCAGGTTTTGCCGATCTTGTCGATTTCATCGATGTAAATGATACCCCGCTGCGCGGCCTCGAGGTCGTAGTCCGCGTTCTGCAGCAGCTTCAGCAAAATATTCTCAACGTCTTCACCCACGTACCCGGCCTCGGTCAGCGTGGTAGCGTCGCCGATCGCAAACGGCACATCCAGCACCCGGGCCAGCGACTTGGCCAGGAGCGTCTTGCCGCTGCCGGTCGGACCGATCAGCAGAATGTTGCTTTTGTCGAGCTCGACATCATCGTCGCGCATCGAATCAAAATGGGAGAGTCGCTTGTAATGTGAATGAACGGCCACCGAGAGCGCCCGCTTTGCGGTCGTCTGGCTGATGACGTACTGATCGAGGAATGCGGAAATTTCGCGCGGCTTGGGGATCGCGTCCAATTGCGGCTTGGTCTTACTCGACCTCCGGCGCTCTTCGCGCACGAGGTTGTAACAAAGCTCGACACAGGCACCGCAGATGTATACGTCGTTCGCGCCTTCAACCAGCGGTCCCGCGTCCCGATGGCTCTTCCCGCAAAAATTGCAGTTGGTCGCCTTCGTTCGCCCCCGATTTCCGGGGCCAGTTCCCTTGCCGCTCATGTGTCTGTCCTCTTTGATTCCATTCAAAGCGTGAGCGATGCTGACGCGCCGTCAACCCACTTCCCTGTCACGCACTCGCTGGTTTGATTGTAGCAAATACTGCGCGTTTCTCGAAACCATAAAATTACAGTCATTGCTTAAAGTCCGAGACCTGCCCGCCACGCGCCCAAATAAAAAAATAGGATTTTCGGTGAAGTTGGTGAGAAAAAGATGGAATCCGCGGTTCTCAGGTTCCATCGCGATACGTACTGAGTATCTCACCTTTCAGCGCTTCAAATTCGGCCGGGGTGATCTCTCCGCGCTCGCGGAGCTGGCGAATTTCGTGGAGAGAGAAATTTTCCGAAGTCTGGTCCTGGCGCATCCAGTTTTTCAGGTAGCGTGCCAGAAAGAACCCCCCTACGCCGGCGAGCGCCACCGCAAACAGGCCGGCACCGATATACAGAATATTATTGAAATTTTCGGCCACGACTGCAGATGCCCACGTTTCTCAGATTCAACGCGCTGCGTTCACTCACTCACCGGCCCGTTGATCCGCTGATGCACCAGCAACGTATTGCGGACGATCAGCAGATTACGAAATGCGCGGATCGACCCGTTTCCACCGTTCTCCTGCCACGAATCCGGCTCGATGGTCTGGCGGATCAGGTCGATCAACTCTTCGATCTCGTTGCCCCCGGCATCATCGCCTTCGTTGCCTTGGTTGGTATTCTGGAAAAGCTGCTGGCCGCCGCCGCCGCCACCGCCGCCCCCACCGCCGACACCCCCTGCACCGCCGCCCTGGGTCAGACCCTGCAGCGCCTGTGCGGGGTCGAGCTGGGCTGCATTGGTGAATCGCGGAACGCGAACCAGCAGGTCGCTGATATCATACACCAGCGTCACCATTTCTTTGCCGAGATCCTCCTCGGTCGACAGAACGATCAGATTTCCGCTGGCGCGATACGCCAACTTAAGATCCGATCCGGATGCTTCATTCATGATCATCCAGAGCACTTGCGACAGACGCAGGTCACGCACGCGGATGCTGATCGGGCGGTCGCGATCAATGCCGGAATCTTCCAGCGTCTGCCACCGCACGACGACGTTGGCACCCGTGAAATCGCCGACCCATTCCATGACGCGTTCGAAAGAAGCCTCCTCGAACGAGACTTCCGGAATTCTTTCATTCAGAAGCGCCTGGGTGCTGCGACCCTCGCGTGAGCGATTGTCGGCAACGCGCGTTTGCGCAATGGCGGCGCTGGCACAACAGAGCGCAAGCGAATAAAACAACGTTGATTTTCGGATCACGGTCATACTCCCGGAAGGCATTGTTTACGCCTGCATTTATTCTATCGCCAACAGAAGCCAATGCGAAGATGATTGTTTCAGCAGCCCCTAAAAATCACCTTTCTCCCGCGCATGGGGCGATTTTTTCGCAGTTGCCGCGCCTACAGGTGGGGAAAAGCGGGGCGCCGGTTTTATGAACGAACTCACCAAAATCGCGCTCTTGCTGACTTTTGGCGGACTGCTGCTCGCTGTCAGCGCGATTTTCAGCCGATCGCTGGAACGTCTTGGCATACCAGTCGTTCTGCTGTTTCTCGGACTCGGCATGGTCTGCGGCGAAGACGGGCTGGTGGGGATTCCTTTCAACGACTTTCCGCTGGCTTTTCGCATTGGCACGATCGCACTGATCCTGATTCTGTTTGACGGCGGGTTCAACACTCCGGTTTCCAACATTCGCTCCAGTCTCGCGCCGGCCGGCATCCTGGCAACGCTGGGTGTCATTATCACGGCCGGTCTGATGGCGCTCTTCGGCCGCTGGCTGGGACTCCCGTGGCCGGCTGCCCTGCTGATTGGTGCGATTGTCTCGTCCACCGACGCTGCCGCGGTCTTTTCCGTGTTGCGCGGGAGCGGCATGAAGTTGCGCAGCCGGGTCGGAACCACCTTAGAAATGGAATCCGGACTCAATGATCCGATGGCACTCATTCTGACCGTTGGCATCACGGAAGCGATTGCACAAGGGAATCCTGCGGTGGGGCCCCTGCTCCTGCAAATTCCGGTGCAGTTGGGGATCGGCGCCGCGATCGGTTTGGTGGTAGGCCACGGTGCGCGTGCGATTCTGCAGCGCGTGCCCCTGTCGGCAGGAAGCTTGTACGCGGTGCTGACCGTATCCCTGGCATTCCTCACTTTTGGCATTGCATCGTTGCTGTCGGGCAGCGGTTTTCTGGCGGTGTATATCTCGGCAATTATGCTCGGGAATACGGAATTGCCGTACCGGAGCGGACTGCGCCGCATTCACGATGCGCTGGCGTGGATGGGACAAATCACGATGTTCCTCACGCTGGGACTGTTGGTGACGCCGTCGCATCTCCTGGAAGTGGTCGGCGTCGGGTTGGCGTTGGGGTTGATTCTTGCGGTTGCCGCGCGGCCCCTCTCGGTGCTGTTCTGCCTCTTACCGTTCAGGTTTCGCTTTTCCGAAATTTTCTACATCGGCTGGGTCGGACTGCGCGGCGCGGTGCCGATCATTCTCGCGATGTTCCCCGTGCTGGCCAATGTCCCCGAAGCCGAACGCGTGTTTGAGATTGTCTTCTTTATCGTGGTTGTGAACGCCGTTGTTCCCGGGAGCACGATCCGGCAATTCACATCGCTTGCGAAAATGGAACGCATCAGCCCGCCTCATCCTCCGGCGGTAGTGGAAATTCACTCAACGCGGATGCTCCAGGGAGAATTGATGTCGTTCTTCATTTCCCCTTCAGTTTCAGTCTGTGATGCGAGTCTGGCGGAAATCCCATTTCCGCGCGAAGCGGCGGCAATTCTGGTGATCCGCGGCGAGACGTTGTTGGCCGCGCGCGGCGCAACACGACTACTTGCGAACGATCACGTGTTTGTGTTCTGCGACCGCGCGGACCGGCCATTTATTGAACTGCTGTTCGGCTGTCCGGCAGACGAAAGTGACGAGATGTGATGCACAGCGCCCGCACGTTGAAAAGTGAATGACGTTGTCGGCCAGACATCCGCGCGCGATCAGACGTTTCTTCATTTCACTCTTCGCGCGACGCCAAACATCTGCTCTGGATCCGCTATTCGGCTTCACCAAAATAGATGACCTCAATGTCATCGTTCGTTGACGGCGTCTCGTCGTCACCGCGCAGTGTCCCGCGAAATGTGAACTGGTCGGCATCATTTAACCGTCCGGAGCGGCCGTGCTGATCCTGCTCAGGCAGCGGACCCACATCAATCGCAAATAGATCGGGCTCCGAAATGGACAACCCGCGATCCGCGACGATCAACAGTTGCGTACCTGTCCACAGCGCCAGTCCGCGCACGGCGTCGGCGGCAGAATTCGGATTGCGCGTGTATGGAAGCAGTACGCGATTGAACGAATTCATCGATGCCCCGCTTTCCCAGCGGAGGTTGTTCGCGTCGAGCGGACTGGGCAGCGTATCGTCCAATCGCTGCACGGTATTGCCATTCGGAATATGCGGTCGCCCGCCGGCGAGATAAGCCACACGACCGCGCTCGTTCACACCGGAAATGATCGCGTCGACATCCTGTCCACCGGCACCGATCAACTCGGTAAAGCGATTTTGCGGGAACGACCAGATCAGCCCGGTATTTCGTGTTGCCCCGCCGACGGTGAGACGTGTGTCAATCGCGATAAAGCGATTGCTCGCGCTGACGACGTCGGCCACGGACATCGCGCCGTCGACCGTACTGGCCACCGGCAGTCCCGCGAATGAGGAGCCGGCGCGATTGTCCAGCACGACAAACGACGTGGCACCGCGATGCAGATAAAGCCCGCGCGTGCCGGTGCCGTTGCTATATGTGCCGAGATAAAACGTGTCGCCGCCGGGATTCTGCGTGGTACGCGTCGAAAACGCGGTGAACGCCGCCGCGGTGGTCTGCGAGGGAACGGGTTGGTCATCCAGAAATCGATCGCGAATTACGCTGATCGCGGTGCCGTTGCTCGTATACACGCCTGTGCCAAACGCGATCATGCCGGGAACGTTGTTGCCGAGCAGCGTGTAGTTGCCGGCAAAGGAAACAACGCCATTGTCACTGAGCGAAATGTTGCCGAACGTGAAGTCGAGCACGGCGTTCCCGAATTCGGCGGTGAACAGTGCGGTCAGTTGTTCGAGATCGGCGACGCGGATCAGATTTTCGTCGGATGCGCGCCAGCGGAAGAGTCCGCGTGAATCGGTTTCACCACCGATCGGGCTGACAAATAAGAGTCGGCCCTCACTGCCCCAGATCATCGGCAGCGCGAACGGGTCGGCGAGATTCGTGCCGGTTGCGAGCGGGCCGAAGAAATCATCGGTGTCACGACCGGGCACGGTGCCGACGTCGTCGGGATCGTCATCGATGACGTTGATCAGGTCGACACCGTCCCAGACGAACAGGCCGCCGACGCCGTCACCGTCGTCGAACTGCGCCCAGAATGCGATGCGACCGTCTTCGTCAACGATCGGATTGCCGAACGCGGTGAAAAATGCGGCGGCCGGCTGCCCGGGAACCGCATCGCCGGTGCGGACGACTTCTTCGACCGCAATCGCGGTCGGCGGCGCGGGAATGGGCGGTAAACCCGCGTTGGCGTTGAAATTTGCGCTGGAGTTTGTGTTGGTATTGCTGTTCGAATTGCCGTTCGCGTTTCCGTCACCGGGAGAAGGTGGAATGCAGCCGACGAAAATCGCGCCCACTACCGCGCCGAACAGGAGTGCAAACAACCGAACGCCTCGTGTCGAGCGCGGAGCGGCGACGACCGGCCGAGCCAAATATTCATTTATCTTCATAGGTCGATCGCCAATTTTTCAGGATGGTTGGAAATCGCGGTCAATGGATTTAAGCGTCTCATGCAGGCATTCTAACATCGGCGTCAACTGAAGCAGCCGATGGGAAATTGCGTCTCCGCACCCCGCTTGGCGCGGGGGTTTCTGTCTGGCGCACACGAATGCACTAATTCCCGCGCGCCAGAATTTTCACCAGACCCACAAGCCCGCGCACGACCAGCGAAAAGATCAGCAGCAGCAGCACCATGCCGACGGAAAAGGTCAACAGCGGCCAACCCCGATGAATCCAGTCGTCGCTGTTGCGCAAGAGCAGCGACACAACAGTAATGAGCAAACCCGCAAGAAGAACCGCGCCGATCGCGCCGCGGCGATTGCCCGCAAAGGGAGCCATCCGCACCGTGAGGCATACTGCGAGATAAAGAAAAACAATGTTCGCGACGTCGAGTAGCTCGGTTTGCAAAATGCCGGTCAGCATATCTTCCGCGAGTGCGATCGCGTCGCGCAGCAGGGCCCACACCCCCGCGAGCGACGTCGGCAGCGTGCGGGCAACATCGATTCGCTCGACTGCGAGATTCCACACCAGCGGCCTGCCCAGTGAACGCGCGGCAATGTACAAACACGCGCCGCACGCGACCAGCGGGAGCAATCCGATCACGATCGGACCGATGACGGGGATGCGCGGCTTCTCCGGCGGATCGGCACTGGGATCGCCTTGCTCGTCATCGCCCATCAGCGACGCGTTCTGCACACGATTGCCGGTGATCAGCAGACCGAAAATATGACCGAGCTGCGCGACGAGCGTGCCGGGCAGCAGAATCGAGTTCACGATTTTCGGCTTGGTCATCTGACTCCAGATCGCGTGCACCCCCCAGGCACCGAACATGATAATCAGCAGCCAGAACGTCAGGGCGGCGTAAAGCATGGTCCGACCTCGCTCTACACGAACTTGAAATGAAGGCGACGACCCGATCCGTCGATGTCGCAGAACTCGCCCGCACGCTCGAAATCATACGAACTGCCGCTATTCTGACAAGCGTGAAGAAGATTCCGGTTCGATATGGGAGCCGCAGCGCTTGGAAATAAGCCCGACCATCGTAGGACAAAAGGTCCAGAACGCAGCCAAACCCGAATGGGGCGTCGGCCAGGTGCTGCGCGTGCAAAAAGTTGCGACGGGCTGGCGGGTTTCAGTGCAATTTCCCTCCGGGCATCGGCATCTGCTCGTGCCGCCGGGTCGTCTGGTTGCGCCGCAAGCGGAAAAAACGCGGTCGTCCGCCTGGCTCGATGAAGCCGCCGGCGAAACGCTCGACGCGAAGCTGACGAGATTGCCCGAAGACATCGAGTTTTTTCTCGGGACAGCACTCGGAAAACTCAAGGCCATGCTGACGCTCTATGAGATTGAAGACGACGAAAAAGGGCTGGAGAAATGGGCGCGCCGGCAAACCGGCGTCGGCCAGCCGCTGACCACCTGGACCCGCGACGAGCTGGCGGAGCGGTACGCGCAGTTCTGCGCCACGCGCGACAAAATCGCACGCGAAACGATCATCCGAATTCGCAAAGCCGGTGAGATCTCAGAATTGAAAGCTGTGCTGCGCGAGGCGACGCCGAGAGTGATCAACGCATTGCGATTCGCTGCACCGGGGATTGATCGATAACCGCGCGTTCGTCGCGGCGCTCAGCGACGACGGGCTTCGAGCCACAACTCGTGGGGAGTCGGGTAGAGCCGCTGAATCTGCCGGAGCGCGTCGTCATAGGCCTGTTGCTCCCATGCGCTCCAGCTTTGTAGTCGACGGATTACGGTCTTCGCGAGGCCGCGGACGGTATTGGGCGCGCGCATCACGCGCGCGTTCACGGTATTGCCGAGTTTCACCGAGGCACCGGCGAAACCAGCAATCGATTGCAACGCCTGAATGCCCGTTTGCGTCGTACCGTCGAGCCAGAGCTCATAGGTCCATTGCGGTGACTTGGAGAGGCGGACCATCACCGCGACAATCAAAACGGAATCGAAATCCCAGGTCGGCAACAACAGTTCGATCGGTGCTGTTTTGTGAACGCGATCCGCTTCATATTCATCCATCCGCAACTGGAACAGCGGACCGTCGTTGGAAGGGCGCAGTACCATCGGCGCCACATCGGTTCGCGCATCCATGCGGCTCATTCCAATTCCTCCAGCTTCGGTGCCGCAGAAAACTCAGGCGTGCCAGGTAGCTCGGAATTGCGCGTCGATTGTCCGCCGTCGTCGGATTGCGACTCCGCGATAAACGCGTCGAACACTGCACGATTCGGATTTTTTGCAAACGGCATGCGCACGATCATCAGGAAGCACATGAACAGCGACGCCAGACCGACCATGGCCCCTACCAATCCGGCATTGCGGACGCGGTCCTGTCCCGCAAGCTGCTGGGTCTCGACACCGGTTGCGACCAATCGCTCATCCGGTGCGGTCGGCTCCGTCCATTCCGCTTCCGGCGGCAGCTCACGCAATCGGCTGATTTCACTTTCATATTGTTTTGCGAGCGTTTGAAGCGCTTCGCGCTTTGCCGTCTCGGTCTGCGCGGCCTCACGCTGATCGCTCAACTGGCGCAGCAATTCCAATCCGTCAAAGATCCGCGCGGACAATTCCTCACGTTTCGCGTCGAGATTCTGAACTTCGGC
>JBFWWY010000057.1:0-10453 GCA_050245935.1 Phycisphaerae bacterium
ACGCATGGATGATCGCGCTGCTCTTCAGCATTCACCCCGGCCACGTCAACACGGTGCAGTGGATCGCATGCCAGACCGAATTGATGGTGACCGTTTTCATTCTGCTTGCGACGCTTTGCTTTGCGTGTTTTCGCGGCTGGCCGCGCGACGAGTTCGGCACGCCGCCGGAGCGCAGCGGCGGCTGGCTGTTCGCGATTTTGTCTGCGTTTTTCTACGCACTTGCGCTCGGCTGTCGGGAAAATGCGATCATGTTCCCGCTGGTGATGGCCGCGTTTGAGCCGGTCGTCGGCAAGCGCGGCAGGAAGAGTGCGATTATCTTCTACGCAGTTTTGCTTGCCATGGCCGCAATTTATCTTGTCATTCGCACCAACATTCTCGGCGGGGCGTCGCTGCCGCCGAAGCCGTATATCTACCCGCCGACCGATCCCGGGTTCGTCCGATTTATTTTCGACAAGTTCCTTTATTACCTGCTCGGCATCTTTCTGCTGTTCCCGTGCGTGCCGATCGGCGGGTTGCCGTACTTGCGCACCATGCCGGTGACGTTTTATGCGGCTGCGGCACTGGTACTTGGTTTGCTGTTGTGGAATTTGGTTCGCTTTCGCACGCGGTCTCCCGGCTGGCTCGGGGTGGCGTGGGTGGTGCTGTTTCTTGGGCCGTTGTTGCCGGCATTTGCGTCTTCGCACCACTTGTACCTGCCTGCTGCGGGATCGGCGCTGATCACGTGGTTGCTCGTACGCGAGTTGATTCGTGGGAGAAAGGCGGCGAACGACAGAGTGCCTGCTACGCGAACACTTCGGGCCGATCTGGTGCACATTGGTGTTGCTTGCACGCTGATCTTTTTCGCCGTGATGAGCCTGACCCTGCCCGGTCTCGCGATCGACACCGCGCAGCGCGTCGAAGACACAATTTCATCCGAGGTTATCGCATCGCCGACGGGGCTCAGCGACGGCGATACGCTGTACGTCGCGAATTTGCCGATCGTTTCGCACTACCTCAAGCTCATCGTGGAAGAACGCACGGGCTTGAAGAATCTGCGCGTCGTCCCGCTCACATGGTCACCGCGCGTGCTTGGCCTGTTCGGGGCTGAGGCGGCTTCGGAGCTGACGTGGCGCAGCGATCGCGCGTTCGACATCAGTATTTCGCACGATCGCTATTTCTCCGGCGTGCTGGGGATGCTCGTGGACGAAGCGCTGGGCAAGGAGTCGCCGTTGGAACCCGGCGTACCGCTGCGGTTCAAGGAGTTTACGGTCGAAATGATCGAAGGCGACGACGCGGGGATTTCGCGCCTGCGTTTCACGTTCGATGAGCCGCCGATCCGTCCCGGTTATCACCTTTACTGGGGATCGCACCGGCGCTGGGCCTATGAAGTTCCCGGACCCGCCGATGTTCAAGAGTGATGAGCCGCTGCCGCGTCCACGCGGGCTCGAAGCGCGACCGTTCGTGTCCGATGACGGCGTCGAAATGTTCGCGCTGATCGATCCCACCGGCTTCGCGCCGGCACCGGTCGCGCTCACGCGTGTCGGCTGCCTGACGTTGACGATGCTTGACGGTCGCCGAACGGCGGAGCAGATCTGTGCGGCGGTGGCTCGGCAGATGGGTGTGCAGGTTCGAGTCGACGTTGTCCTCGCGCTGGTGGACGCGGTGGATCGTGCGCTGATGCTGGATACTCCGCGATTTTCAGCGGCCTATGCGGAAAAAAGACGTCTGTTTCGCGACGCAGATGTGCGCGACAATCGCGATCGCTGGCCGGACGAAAGAAGCCTTCGGAAAGAAATCGAGCAAACGCTCGCACTCTCCGGACAACCCGCTGCGAAAAGTGCCATTCAAGGAATTGTGGCACCACATTTGGATTATGCCCGCGGTAAGCCCTGTTACGCGACTGCATACGCCGCGCTGTGCGAGGCGACGACCACGTTTGACCGCGTGGTGATACTCGGCACCAATCACTATGGCACGGCGTGCGGCACAGTGGCGACAGGTAAGGATTTTCTGACGCCGCTGGGGCGGATGGGTACGGATCGCGGGTTCTTGTCGAAGCTGTCCACGGCATTGGATTTTGATCTGTGTATGCATGAATTTGACCACGCCCGTGAGCATTCGATCGAGCTGCATGTGCATCTGTTGCAGCATGCTTTCGCCGGCCGCACGATCAGTATTGTTCCGTTGCTCTGTCCCGACCCCAGCGGACCGAGCGGCATCTTCCCCGCCGATGAGGAAGGTCCGAGCCTCGATGATGTGGCGGACGCGATTGTCGCGCTGCTCGCAGCGGACGACACGCCGACACTGCTGATTGCTTCCGCTGATCTGAGCCATGTGGGCCAGCAGTTCGGCGAAGAGGATGCGACGGATGAGGTGTTCTTGGAGCGTGTGGCGACGTCCGATCGCGCTGCGCTGGATTTACTCGTTGCGAACCGAGCAGAAGAATTTGTGCGGAACATTGCGAAAACCGCGAACGCGACCCGCATCTGCAGTGTGGGGTGCCTGTACGTGATTCGGCAGGTGCTGCGCGACTGCACGTTCGAACTCTTGAATTATCATCAGGCAACCGATTTTCAGGCCGAAACCCACGTGAGCTGCGCCGCAGCGATTTTGCAGAAGTAGCGAATCGGTGGCGTTGACTTCGGAGCACCCCTCTGCGATCAGCGTCGGACTCATCGGTACGACGGGACGTAAAGCAGCACCGAATTTCGCTGCGCTTTTCAGCGGTTTTGGCGGCGATATCTGAACGGATGACGGAACTTACGCGGAAGCGATTAACTTCGGTGTGCGGACTCCGCCGCGTGCCCAAGCTGACATTTCGTCCATCGTCGCCTGCCAGTTGTTCGACACGCGGTGTTGCAGGAACGTCTCGTACAGCACGTCAATAATCGTTGCGCAATCGAAGGCGTGCTCGAAGCGGTCCTCGACGGCGCTTTGCGGGTCGTTCTGATCGTCATCAGTCGGGACGATCAGGCCGGAGACGTTCATCTTCTGACCGTCGAGCGTCAGCGCGAATTCGCCGAGCGAAGTGCCAAGCACCAGACCCGCTTTCGTGGGCTGCTTACCGATCGCCAGCGCCGCGCGGGCTTCAGGCAAACCGCCGGGCGCGTCACAGGTGATGACGTCGGTGCCGGTCATGCGGAAATCACATTCGAGCCGCAGCGTGCGATCGATCGCGACGGTGAGGTCGTCGCCGTTGCGCATCTGCAGCTTCTCGGTCTCACCGCGATCGGTGAGAAACCACAGCCATGTGAGAAATTCCTTCCCGAGAAACTGGACGTTCGCGGCGTCGGTGCCGGGATCGCCGAAGTCTTCGGGCATCGGTACAAAATGCACCGGGCGCACCTGTTCGAGGGCGCGCGAATTTTTTTCCAGCAAGCGTTCCGCGAGCGAATCAGCATCCATCGGATGCAGGGCGCGCTGAAACGTATTGCCAAACAGTTCAATCAGCGTGTCGCTCGTCGCGGCGCTGGTGTTCGCGAACAGCAGCGTGTTGGATTCCAGATCGATCAGAAGCGGATAGGCGGCGATGCGACGATACGTTCCACTCTTGGTTTCTTTCTCGATCTGCAGCTTGGCCGCCTCGCGCGCGGTGCGGCGTTCGGTTTTGCTCAAAAATTCGCGACCGCTGGCGGCGAGTGCGGCTTCCTCTTCCATGCGCATCAAACTGCGTGCGACGTTACTGGGTACCGACAACTTGTCCACCCGCAGCGAAAAATGTGCATAGCGACCGAGCGCGATCTTTTCGCCGGTCATGGCGCGGTCGAAGATATGCTGCGAGCCAATCCAGCCGATCTGCTGCGACGGATCGCTGCTGCCCTGATTGCCAATCGCGAAGTTATTCAATGCGGCAACGAATTCGTCAGTGACTGTGCCGAACGGCTTTCCCGAAATGATATAACGGCGATACGAAATCGCACCGGAAGCAAAACCCATGCCCCTGCCTCTGCTGATGAAAAGTCGTTGTCGATGTAGTCAACGCCCGTAGAGGAAACTAGCCGCGCAGATTGCACGCGTCAAACGGGGATGACGCGACCGCCGACTTCTGTCGATATTTGTGCGACGATTCCAAAAATTCGCACATTCTGTAGTGTGCATCCTGTCGAATTTACCTTCAAAAAAACGTAACGTATGACAGACATGGACGGTCACATTCAGAACAAACCAAAAGGCGGCGATCCCTTCTGCGGAAATTGCAAGTATCCGCTATCCGGCCTGGTCGATTCCAGCAAATGTCCGGAGTGCGGCAAGCCGCTCGTGGAGGTATTGCAGCGCGGTCCGTATGAGCGCGGCGGGAAGCGGTATCAATCGCCGGTGCGCATCTTCGGTTTACCGCTGTTGTCGATTGCCATCGGGCCGTACGAGAACGAAAAGCGCGGCGATGCCCGCGGAATCGTCGCGATCGGCGACACCGCGGTGGGCTGGTTCGCGCTGGGTGGCCGCGCGCGGGGCATTATCGCAATCGGCGGTCTTGCGACCGGCGTGCTGGCGATTGGCGGCTTATCGATCGGATTTTTCTCGTTCGGTGGCTGGGCAATGGGGCTTGTCGCGGTCGGCGGCGGGGCAGCAGGCGGCTTTGCCAGCGGCGGCATGGCAATCGGCGGCCTCGCGCAAGGCGGCATGGCCATCGGGTACTACGCGCAAGGCGGCGGCGTCGGGGGCAAATTCGTCCATTCCCCCACACGCAGTGATCCCGAAGCGATCGCGGCGTTTGAGGGTGTCAATTCGTTCTTGCTGCTCGGACAGTCTGCGGCGCGCGTGCGTGGAAACGTCCTGATGATTTATGTCATTGCGATGGTGTGGATTTTTCTCATTACGATCAGTCTCGCAGCACCTTTGCTGGTTGTCGGCTATTTCGAATATCGCCGGCAAACGCGCCGTCAGGTGATGCGATGAGCGTGCGTGAAATGTGACGGTTTGCTCGCATTTCGCCGCCATTCCGAGTAAACATATCCCCATGATTTCTTCCGCTGCGACGAGTCCAATCGAAACATTGCTGCAAAAAATTCCGCGTTCACTGGAGTGGATTGGTGATCAGGACGGGTACCTTCGTCTGCTTGATCAAACCCTGCTTCCTCAGAAGACCGTTTATCTGGATTGTCGCAGCGCCGAGCAGGTGCATCACGCAATTCGCAAGCTCGGCGTCCGCGGTGCTCCGGCAATCGGGTGCGCCGCTGCCTACGGGCTGTGTCTGGGCGCGCGGGAGGCGCGTGATGTTCATACCGATGCGCCGGATGCATTTCAAAAGAAAGTTGCTGATCTCGCGGATTATCTCTGCGGTGCCAGACCGACGGCGGTGAACCTTGAGTGGGCGGTGCGGCGGGTTCAGGAGGTCGCTACCGCAAATTGCGAACGTGTTGCGGATTGCTGGGACGCCATGCTCGCAGAAGCTCACAAAATCTACCACGAAGACGTGGAAATGTGCCGACAGATCGGCACGCACGGTGCGGATCTGATCCACGATGGCTATGGTGTCCTGACGCATTGCAACGCGGGGGCACTCGCGACCTCTGCGTATGGGACGGCACTGTCGGTGATGTATGCGGCGCATGCTCAAGGGCGCAAGTTTCGCGTGTTTGCCGACGAAACCCGACCATTATTGCAAGGTTCTCGACTTACGGCTTATGAATTGAGTGCCGCAGGTGTCGATGTAACGGTCTTATGCGATTCGGCGGCCGGCTCGCTGATGGCGCGTGGGATGGTGGATCTGGTGATTGTCGGTGCGGATCGGATCGTTGCGAACGGTGACGTGGCAAACAAAATTGGTACGTACACGCTGGCGGTTTTAGCGAAACACCATAAGATTCCGTTTTATGTCGCGGCTCCCGGGAGCACTTTCGATCTTCATACTCCGTCCGGCAAGTTGATTCCGATCGAAGCGCGGGACGCGTTGGAAGTGCGAAAAGGGTTCGGCACGGTGACGGTTGCGGAAGGTGCGGCGGTGTTGAATCCCGCGTTTGACGTGACGCCCGCGGAGCTGGTGACGGGGATCATTACTGAAAAAGGTCGCTTGGAACCGGTTTCGGAGAGGAAGATTTTTGAATTTTTTCACGAAACCCCTTGCAAGCGTGTTCAGGGCACTTAGGATGTCCCGACGAATTTCTGGCGCGGTCTGATCGAAGGCAATCGGTTTGATTTGCCTTAAATCTCTGTGAGACTTTGATCTGGCCGTTTGTGTTTATTGTTGTTCGGCACGTCAGACCACACGTGCGTCGTTGACGGTCGAACGCGGTCTAGGGTGAGTTACTCTGGAAGGAGGCTCTACGATGAGCAAAAAGCTCTGGCTTAAGGGCGCAATGCTGATGACGGCAGGTACGCTGATGCAGTTCACGCTTGGTGGCGAAGGCTGCCTGAACGCGTTCATCCAGCGTACGTTGGTCGCTGTTCTGTTTGACTAAGAAACAGCGAACTTCAAGATCAAATTCAACAATCGGAGAAGAAACAAATGAAGACAAAATTGAAGCTGTGGGCCTTTATGGCTTTGGCGGCCGGCACCACGATGCAGTTCGGACTTGGTTGTGGCGGTGGCGGCGATGGCGGCGGTGGGTTCAACAACTTTTTCCGCTTCCTTGGTGACCTGGTTGGCACGACGCTCGTACTCGGCGGCGTAGACTAAAACAATATTTCAGCGGAAGTGCCAGTCGTGCAGAGATTCTGTTCGACGGTCCAGGTGCTTTTACGCAGGAGAAAATTAAAATGACGAAAAAGTGGGTATCGCTCGGCGCCCTGTTGTTCGGCGGCGCCACGCTGTTCCAAAGCGGTTGCCTTGGTGCATTCGGTCAGGGCTTCTTCAACTCCGGTTGGCCGACCAACAATCGCGTCATCAATGTCGCGCTTGACGTCCTCCAGGAAGAGCTCTTCGGCTAATAAACCGCACGGAGTCGGTTTTTTCATCCGGCAGCATTGTTGCCGGTAGTGTTGAAAAGCCACGCCTTGCCTAACGAAAGACGTTTCTGCCTGCCTCGCATCGCGCTGGCCGGCAGCTACAAAGGGAGAAATCAGTTATGAAGCGCAAGATCAGCTTGCTGGTTCTGCTCGGTGCCGGTTACACGCTGGCCCTCGGCTTGAACTGCATTCCGAATATCGCCAACGGACTTCAGATTCCGGGCGTCACGCTGCCGAACGCCGGCTAATTGCCGCGCTCGGTGTTGCATCGCCGCAATCGAAGGTGAGTATTCGCTCTGCCTGAGGGCGCGGCACCGCATTTCTCGAAAATGCAAGAAATCAAATGGAACGTGATTGCCCGTTGGCAGCACGTTCCTTTTTTATTTTCGTCGTGCCAGGACTGATTGCGTGGGGACGGCAGCCGTTCTCGCTTTCATGCACGACGTCACAACGTCTCGTTGTTCTGCAGCAATCTAAAAATCAAATCGAAGCCATCGCGTTGTCGCGCCCGACCGTCGCGTTCCCGGAAGTTCGCGATTTCTGGTTGCCACGAAGGGACAATGAGCAGCGTCACTTGGCACATTTCGGCGACTTGGGTGATGCGATGATTTGCCGGACATCCACGGTTCGTCGGTCGATTGGGAACCGCTATGACAGCGGCTGCGTCAAAGAATCCACGCGGGGAGACGGCCCTGCTTCGTTGAAGCCAAGTGGATCATGAATTGTGCTGATTTCGCGCGCAATCGCGCCATCGTGGTTGATGGGCCAGTTGGTCGTCCCTATACTTCGCTCAACAGTTGAAATCTGAGGTTTACCGACCGGAGAATGCGAATGAATAAGCGCTCGTTTCGCCGTATGTACCGGATCCTGTTTGCTACTTTGGGCGTCGGGACCGCGCTGCAGGTGGCAACGGAGCCGACCGGGTGCGCTTCGTTTGGGCTCAACTTCGCGTTGGGTGCCGTCGATTTCTGTTCTGTGCTGAACTGTCAGGGGGGAAGCTTTTTCGATTTCTGTGATCCAATCATTCTGTTCGTGGATTGCCTGAACTAGGACGTGGAAACAACGAGAATCACCATGAAGAAGAACTCGCGAAAATCTTTTGGGCTGGCAATGACTGTGCTGTCCGCAGGAACGTTGTTTCAGTTGGGCGGCTGCTCGCTGGGGGGCGTCCTCGGGTTTCTAGCCAATACGAATCCGTGCGGGACGGTTCTGGCATGTGATCCGGTGGCGTTTCGCTTTCTGACTTCCGGTGCGGACGTACCGGGCGTTGATATCGAAGTGGATCCGGCCTGTACGTTCCCGCCTTTCTGTGCCAACGATCCCTTTGTGCCGGCTGGCGATGGCGGCTGATCGGTTGTCCTCAGGCAGACGCTGAAGCGGCGCATCGTCCATTGCGCGAAAAATGCAACCCGCAACCGTTCGCACTTGCGAGCGGTTGTTTTTTGTTTGATTTCGCGCGTACGGACCCGGCGCAAAGTCTGCCGATATATGATAAAGACGGGTACCAGGAAGCTTCGTGGATGGAAGCCTGCATCAGTATTGCGCCCAGCCCCGAAGCTCGCGTGATCGCAGCGTGTCGATGGAACTTCAAATTTGAAGACAGCGTGTCGCTGCGAGTCTGGAGTCGTGCATGCAGCGCGGAAATCGTTGCCAACTTTGGAAGTGGACGTTGGTCTGCGCAAGCGCGGGATGTATCGCTACGCAAGGTGCGGACCGATTGGCAACGGCTACGCTCCCCCAGGGAAACGAAGCGATTCTGCTGTCCAATCAGGCGCGGGATGCGCTCGACGTCGGCGACTATGAACTTGCGATCCGTTTAATCGAGCGAATATCCGATCTTCCGGAAGCTTTGGTCCCGGTTTCCGGTGGGCGAACATTTTATCCCACGTGGCGCGAGGCGTTGCGTCTGCAGGCTGCACTGCCCGATGAGGCAACGCGGCAGTTTCAACTCGAATTTGACGCGAAAGTTCGGGGGCGTCGCGACGCGGCGATTGCCGCCAACGATCTGACTGCGTTGCAAGAACTGTTTCAACGATTTCAAGCGTCGACACTTTGGCCTCAGGTCGGAGAGGCACTCGTGGCACGCTATCTCGACGCCGGGCGGTATTACGACGCGGTGGCGGTTTTGCGCCTGTTGCAGTCGGGACAGCAGCAATCACGACTGCTCGCGACACAGAGCGTCATCGCGCTGGCCGCGGTTGGCGCGCGCACAGAAGCCGAAACACGCCTCGGCCAATACGCCGGAAGCAACAGCGGTGCAGCGCTCATTGGTGGCGAGGAGCGTGACACTCTCGCGACATGGATTGCAAATCGTATTTCCCGCACGTCAACCGACACTCTGCCGGCCACGTTTTCGATCGCGGACGCCGGGCTTTTCCACTGGACAACCCTGATCGACCCCGCGCGCGAGCGCGCCGCGTCGCAGGATCGGGATGCGCAACTTGCGGATGCCGTGGACTATCTGCGGCGGCTCCCGCTGATTCAGCCGACGATTTGTGAAGAGCAGTTGATCATCCGTTCGCGGGGGCGCATTTCGGCATTTGATACGCTGAGTCTGCTGCCGCGCTGGTCGATAGTTGAGCGGCAAGGGACGGCGGGAGAACTGCAGGGGAGTCCGGAAGACTGGATTTCGCAGGACGCAAAGCGCCTTGTGGCGCATCCGCTGGCGCACTCACTCACCAGCGCGTTCGGGCTCGTTTTCACGGTCGAGTCACTCTCCGTCGATTCAAGAAGCGACGAACAATTTGGCTGGACCGGCATTCGCAGCGGTTTTGGAATCAACACGCTTGTGGCACGGGATCCGCAAACGGGGGAAGTGGCCTGGGAACTCGGCGCCGATCAGCATTCGCCCATTTTTCAGGTCGCATTCCAGGATGATCCAGTGGCAGTGGGCGATAGCCTTTGCGTCGTATATCGACGGCAAGACGATCTTGAAATGGCGCGAATCGATCCGTATACGGGGAGCGTCCTCGGCAAAATAAACCTCATTGGGCCGCCGACATTTTTTTCGTCCCGCGGCGGTCGCTGCACCGTTGCCGCGGACGACTCGACTGTGTACGTGAGCACCGGGAACGGCGTCCTTGCCGCGGTGGACGGTCGCACACTCACCTGGCGCTGGGCGACGAAATATCCCAGTTTGCTTACTTCCCTGCGTGGTCGGCGGTGGTGGAATCGCGCGCAATCACCGCCGGAATTCGGCATGCAGCGTCCGGTCATCGCCGAGGGTCTCGTGATCTTTGCGCCGGCGGATGCGGAGGAAATTGTCGCGGTGGACCGATTCAGCGGTCGCGTACGCTGGCAGATTGTGAATCGGGCGGCCTACCAAGGAATTGTGGGAATGGTCGATGCGGGTCTTGTCCTCGTCGGACATGTTGTCACGTGTCTTTCGATTGAAGATGGGCAACGTGTCGTGTGGCGGAGCGTGCCTGTAGAAATTGTGGGGCGTCCACTGATCGACGGGGAGAGAATCTACGTGCCGACGCGCGAGGCGGTGCTGGGGCTGCGCGCAAAAAATGGTAAAGCGATTGAAATCTCCACCACAGCTACGTCGAAGGCCGTCCGCTCGCTCGCATTGTCAGCGGACGATGCG